>NZ_JACJDY010000026.1:0-62599 GCF_014163785.1 Pseudoalteromonas sp. SR43-7
TTAGGTGCTGGAAAACAGGAAAAGCTTATGATGAATCAAAATATTTAAAAGCACTAAAAGAGAAAGGTTCTCCTCTTTTAGTGGTAGAAAAAGCTTGTTGAATGCCTCAGGGCGTGAAGCGGACGTTCGTAACGACTCAAGCAGCGGCGCACGTTAGCGCGTCCAGCCACGTAGTGGCGATGCTGCCTTGACTTGTTACATGTATGATATTAGCCATTGCCATACCTCCCCTAAATCAATCAATGCGGGTGAAGTAATTAGACCTGATTGAAATGCAGCGAAAAATGCCAAAATAGCAGTAAGCCTAAGCATCCAAGTATTAGAAGATTCAGCATCTTTAGCTCTGGCAGTTTCTATTTGATACTGTTCAAGAGTTGATACGGCTTTCCCGGTTATAAAATATTCAAGTTTGCCACCGTTACGTCTAAGCTCGCCAGAAGCCTCAAATGACGATAAATATAAATCCATCTTTTTCCGCAACTCTGATCTCTGAGGGTGAAGATACCACCTGAGAGAATACATATAGCTCATAAGATCTAAAGAACTAAATGCCTTTTCGGGCTCCTCGGATTGTTTTGCAATTATTGCTTCTAGAATTGACATTCGTTTGGGAAGCTGAAGTTTCTTTTTATTAAAGAAGAACTGCGGAACAGAATGCTTTGCTAGAGCAAAAATAGATTGGAGCCTATAAAATTTTGTCCACTCATGAATTGCGAAGTCGATTAACCCTGTGTATGTATGTGTAATGAGGCCGTGATAATGTTCAATCCTGATATTTAATCCTTTCGTTAGATTGAAAGGAATAGATGCATCGGTGCGAAAACCACCTCCCTCAAAATGGCTGCCACTTAGACAGTTATCATCAATAGAGTTAACCAGCATAATTGGGATATTGCCTTCATATAAACTGATCGAATAGCAATTGACTTGCTTACCGCTATCGCCTGTTCTTGGAATGCGAGTTGGGCATGGCTTTGTTAGTAAGCCCTTTAAAATCCATTTCTGCAATTTATTCATATGATGTGGATTACTTTGTATATGTAACTTTTCAATAACGGGCGCAGACATGTGGGGCATAATGGCGCAGCCGCCCCGCGTGTATGCGTCCCAGCGAACGAAGTGAGTGAGTTTATTGAGTTGTTATACAAGTTTTTCAAAATCACCTTGTTCACAAGCATTGACTAAATCAGCTACAGTAAATCTTTCCTTTTTCCTTGCTAAATGCTCGTCTTTTAACTTTAGCTTACGAAACATATAGAAAGCTCCCTTGTAGCAAGGCTCTGAGCTGAAATAATCTGTGAATTTCAAGTTGCATAGATCTAAGTTAAATTGTTCATAACAACGCTCAAAAACTTCCCAAGCGTCATCGCCGTCGATATTCAAATCGACTAAAAAAGTACTGTCCATTGAAATCGATTCAATAGGCAAATTCATTTCTTGTGAAATTATTTCTACCACTTTATCTATAATCATCAGCTACTTGTATAACAATTTAATAGTGCGCTCATCGCGCATATTTCTGCCGACTAGACGCTTATTCATCTACTTTTAACAAATAACCTAAAGCATTACTACCAAAAGTTTTTTAAAGCTTTAAAGTAAAGTTTAATAGAACAATATGCGCGCGTCGCTCATTTTTATGAATATATGCGCAAAGAGCAGTTTGACCAATCAAGAACTACGATATTTAGTCAACCTCAACGTCAGCTCATCGCTCATACCCGAATTCTTTTGTAGCGGGCTAAGCTTAAAACTCCATAAACACCGGAGTACAACTAATGCATCAGTTAACAATATATCAGCCTAAAGAGCCTTGGAATAAAAATAAGCTTGTAGGACAAAAGTTACCTCTGAAATTACAGCAAATATGGGCTATCCGAATACGACTAGAACTTTTTCATAAAATAAGAGATCTAGCACTATTTAACCTAGCCATAGATAGCAAACTAAGAGGATGTGACTTAGTTTCACTAAAAGTTAACGACATCGCACATGGTAAAACAATCCAATCAAGGGCAATAGTCGTTCAAAATAAAACTGGTATGCCTGTTCAATTTGAAATTACTGGAAATACAAGGATCTCAATTGTGGCGCTCATAGAGCAATTTAGTCTCAATTCTTATGATTACTTGTTTAAATCACGAGTTCATTCTTCTGCACACCTCTCAACCCGTCAATATGGACGTATAGTTGACTCTTGGGTCACCTCAATTGGGTTAGATAAGACTCAATATGGTACTCATTCAATGAGACGTACCAAACCATCACTAATTTACAAAAAAACTAAAAATTTAAGAGCCTGTCAGCTTCTACTTGGCCATAGAAAACTAGAGAGCACTGTCAGATACTTGGGAATAGAAGTTGATGATACGTTAGAAGTATCAGAACAGATCGATGCTTAAATTTGAAGCTAAGCCAGACTCGAAGTTAGAGTCTGGCACGTGCCAATAGCACTCATAGCAACTTGTTGACTTGCTTTAGTTAGCAGTAAGCGGTCTGTTTGTTCACTTTGACAATTTCTGCTTCTAAAATTAAATGGTCCTTAATCTAACTTCTTATCAAGTAATTTTAGTGAGAGTGGTACAACAACATAAGAAATTAATGGCACAATAATACCTACAGCTACGATAACGTTGAGCAACTTATTATCTGTTACATACCGCCCAATAAAATCAGGGATAAAATAAACCAAAGGTACGAGCGCTAAGAATGAAATCAGCGCTATGATATGTTGATTAGGTTTTTTTACATTATTCATAGTCAATACATTTATCAAGAATTTTAAATAACGGCCGTACTCACATACGGCCAAATGGTTTTAGTTCTGGCCACTGGCCTGAAGGAAACTGTTATACACCCAACGATAGCTTGTATGTTCGCCCAACACTCCGCCGAGCGCTATGCCATGCTCGCTTCGCCAGTCATCCATCACTTCCACTAATACAGATGCCCATGTGACCACTTTCACACCAGCTTGTGTCATTCGATGCATAGCAGCATCAGTTACAGCTTTATTCCAAGTGCCAGAAGCATCAACAACGGCATATACATCGTACCCCTCAGCAACGGCTGATATGGCTGGAAATAGTAAACAAACATCAGTCACAATACCTGCCATGATAATTTTCTTTCGGCCAGTGGCTTTAATGGCTTGTTTAAACTCAGGGCTTTTCCATGCATTAATCTCACCAGCACGCTCTATTATATCATCGCCTAAAATATCTGTAATTTCAGTCATGATAGGCCCGTTAGGTCCATCAGGCATACTGGCAGTAATAATGGATGGCATGCCCACGGTTTTTGCTAATGAACACAACCCCTTGATATTTTGTGTCATCAAATGCGGATCTTGGTCTCTACAACTAACCAATAAGCCTGTTTGATGGTCTATCATTGCCAAAACGGCGTTATCTATAGTTAGCATTTCAGTAAACTTATTCATTTCTTTCTCCTGATGGTTTGTAATTATTGATGTACGACTATCATGCTAAGTGGCGTAATTGCTTTTACTTCAGCATCAATGCTTCGAATTAGGTCGCCGTCTTGAATAGCCTGTCTGTCATTGGCTTCAGTAAATTCAGCGCTTCCATCTGTTACGTATACCAAAGACTCATTTGGTAATTGAATGCTTTTGCCGACATCAAGTTTTATGATGTCGATAATTGTCGAGCTATTGAATGTGTCGGACTGCTCTTTACTCCCCCCATAGATGCGTGTTACACCTTGAGCTTTTGGCGAGTAATATTTGTAACCCGCTGGTTGGCCCTTCTCTTCAGGCAATGCCCATAGTTGTATCATTCGATTTCTTTGGCTGTCGGGGTTGATTTCATTATGCGAAAAGCCCTCTCCACCAGCCCGCTGCACCTGCACATCGCCCTTTTCAAGACCTTGACCGTTTTCCAACGATCCTTCGTGGCTAACTTGACCATCAATCATCACCGAAATTACATCAATCTCCATATGCGAATGCATACCTGTTTCACCATGTGGGTTAAACTGTGCATCAGCCAAATAAACAAAATTGCCTAAGCCTTCTGATGTTTCAGGTGATTTGCGTTGCCCAAAAAGCTGTGTGTCTGTCACTAATCGATGTTCACGTAAACCTGCAAAACCTCCCAAAGTGAGGGTGTTTTTTGAAAGTATATGCATTTCATACTCCTGTCATATCTGTTAATAAAGCAATCATAGGCGCTATTTACTGTTTTATATATAAGGGCTTTTTGATAAGATAATTCCACTTTCAACAACAATTAGAAATTATATGAATTATGATGTGGATGACCTGTTAGTTTTCCTTGCAGTGGTTGAGGCTGGTAGTTTTACTGTTGGTGCTAAACGTTTAGGCATACCTAAAGCTAGTGTTAGTCGCAAGGTATCACGGTTGGAGCAAAAATTAGGGGTGACACTGCTTGAAAGGTCAACACGCTCACAAAATTTAACAGAGGTAGGTACACGCTTTCTAACACATTGCAAACGCATTCGTGAGGAAATCGATTTAGCTGATGCTACCGTTTCTGAAATACTTCACAGTTATAAAGGCACGATAAGAATTGGCGCATCGGTGACTATAGGTCAGCAAATCATCAAACCGGTTATCTCTTCATTTTTACGCAAATACCCCGATATCAATATAGAACTAAGTTTAGCTAATCACCAAGTTGATCTTATTGAAGAGGGCTTTGATCTTTTAATTCGGATTGGTGACTTAGATGATTCACGTTTAATTGGTAAACGATTAGGAAGTGCTCAAAGAAAATTCTATGCAAGCCCTTCCTATTTAAAGCTTAACAATGAGCCCAAAGAAATTGGTGAGCTGTGTAATCATCACTTATTGTTAATGCGTATGCTTGGTAGCGATAATAAGGTAGAGCTTATATCAAAGGAAAAAAAAGAAATAGTTCAGCTAAATCCAAGGCTTGCTGTTGATGATTTTTCTGTCGTAAAGCAGGCGACTATTGACGGTGAAGGTATTGCACTCTTACCCAGCTATATGTGTAAAAAAGCAATCAGCAATGCAGAATTAATCAACATCCTTCCCAAATGGGGTATGAGTGATATCGATGTTTATGTGCTATATCCAAAGCATCGCGCAAAGATACCTAAAGTGAAAGCTTTTCTTAACTTTACAACAGATACTTTTTTAAAAAAATTATCACGCTGAAGGACTGCTTTGACAGTACATTTTTCTTTGAAGGTATCATTACTGAGTGATGGTTATGTGCTGAGCTGACGCTCATAAACTTAGTCACTTTTTATATACGTTTCTCAACTTTCCAAGGAAAATTTAAGCGGTTTTCACCTGCCCAGTAAAGTTTGATTTTATTACCAGACGGATCTTTAAGTATTGCTTCTTTCCACAAGTACCGTTGCTCTGTCGGCTGTTGTTCAAACTGAAAACCTTTTTTGGTCAACTCAGCACAAAGTTCATCAAGTTTTTCATGCTCGAAGTAAATCACAGAACTGTTTTCAAATTCACTGGATTCGAGTGATAAGGAAAAAGTAGAATTCCCATCTGGGCAAGAAAACCTTGTGTAATGGGGCGTATCGACAATTTGAGTGAAGCCGAGTTTTAGATAAAAGTTAACAGCAATATCCATATCTTTTACTGGTAAAGTAACCTGGTTAAGTTCCATTTAAACTCCTAGCGTATAACTTTTCAATAACGGGCGCAGGCACGTAAGCATAATAGCGAAGCCGCCCTGCGTGTATGCGTCCCAGCGAACGTAGTGAGCGAGTTTACTGAGTTGTTATGCATGTTTATATACAGAGTGAGTTGTGTTTTTAAAACAGTGTAAGGCGATAAAGGCCCCTAAAGTTAAACTAGCCACACTGCACAAATAATTTAAGCCATAGATTATCGTTTCCATTCGGCTCTCACTGTCGAGAAAAACATAACACGAGGAAATTATGTAAAGTAAAGCTATAACAGAGCTCCCAATTTTATAGGAAATCTTTGACGTGTTAAAAGCAGCGAACAGCAATGCTACTGAAAAAAACACACTTGAAAATGCTCCGATGTAATAAGCTGAATCTTGGAATTGATAACCTAATTCTTCATTTCGTAACATGACAAAAGGGGATATGAAACCGATTAATTCGGCTAGAATTGGTCCACTAAATAGTCCAAAAATTAAAATTTTAAGAGCACGGATCACTACACCTCCTTCTAAATGTATAACAACTTTATCAGAGGGCACTTTTCCTATTTTAGTGCGAAAACATCCTCATTTTGTGAACTTATATTAATAACAAATAGTGTAAGTTATTACCAGTTATAAGTATTATGCTTATTTAAACATGTGAAAAAGGGAAAGTATTCTTTTATTATTACGAAGACAATTACAACCCACCTGAATGTCTGGTTATCGCTCAAGGCTGCCTATAGTTACTCTGTTTTATCTTTAAACTCACACAAGTCTTCAATAATACAGCTGCCACATTTAGGTTTACGTGCTACGCAGGTGTAGCGCCCGTGTAGTATTAGCCAATGGTGAACGTCTACTTTAAATTCTTTTGGTACAACCTTTTCAAGCTTTTGTTCTACAGCGACAACATCTTTACCCATGGCAAGCTTGGTACGGTTAGATACACGAAATATATGAGTATCCACGGCTATTACAGGCCAGCCAAAGGCTGTGTTGAGTACAACATTAGCGGTTTTACGGCCAACGCCTGGTAGGGCTTCTAGGGCTTCACGATTTTCTGGCACGATGCTGTTATGTTCATCTACCAATATTTGGCACATTTTGTACACGTTGGCAGCTTTAGAGTTAAATAAGCCGATGGTTTTTATATAATCACGCAGTGTATCGTGACCTAAATCTAAAATGGCTTGTGGTGTATTAGCAACAGGGAACAACTTTCGAGTGGCTTTATTAACGCCTACATCAGTTGCTTGTGCTGAAAGAGTTACTGCTACTAGTAACTCAAATGGGCTTGAATATTCAAGCTCTGTAACTGGGTGCGGGTTATCGTCGCGCAGGCGCGACAGTATTTGGTGACGTTTTTCTTTATTCATGCAACTTAAAACGTATTAGTGCAAATTGTTGCTCTAATACGTTTTCCCCTTAAGTTAAGCTAGTAACACGTGCTCGAGGGCCTTTTTCAGCCTCTGGCGGTGCAACTTGTTTTGATTTTATTTGTGCGTCAATTACGTTTTTTGCAGCAATAAGCAGCCCAAGCCCTAGAAAGGCACCCGGTGGTAAAATTGCCAGTAAAAACTTGTTATCAAAGTTAAATACTTCTATACGCAAGCTCTGTGCCCATGGGCCAAGTAATAAATCGGCTCCGTCAAACAGCGTACCTTGGCCAATTAATTCACGCATAGCCCCTAATACTAACAATACAGCCATAAAGCCTAAGCCCATCATTAAGCCGTCAAATGCTGATAAATGAACAGGATTTTTAGAGGCGTATGCTTCGGCGCGGCCAATAATGGCGCAGTTAGTTACAATCAACGGGATAAAAATTCCCAATGATTGATATAAACCAAAGGTATAAGCGTTCATAAGTAATTGAACTATTGTTACAAAGCCCGCGATGATCATTACAAATACAGGTATACGAATATCTTTTGGCACCCAGTTACGCACAATCGATACGGTAACATTTGAGCCTATTAGTACGAGTAAAGTTGCTAAGCCTAAACCTAAGGCATTTGTTACAGTTGAGGTAACGGCAAGCAGTGGACATAAACCTAAAAGCTGTACAAGGGCAGGGTTATTTACCCATACACCTTCTTTGTATAATGTTTTTAACTCACTCATTTAGCTACCTCCATACATTCGGCATTAGGTGCTGCAAAAATATCATCAAAATTAGTTTGTGCGAACAATACGGCATTTTTAACAGAGCCCACAACAGCACGTGGCGTTATGGTCGCGCCTGTAAATTGATCAAACTGGCCGCCATCTTTTTTAACAGCCCAGCGAGCGTCTTCTTCGCCTTCAACCGTTAAGCTTTTAAATGTTGTGATCCAAAGTGATTTTTTAACTTCTACTTTGTCGCCTAAACCAGGGGTTTCTTCGTGTTTAGTCGTACGCACGCCAGCAATAGTGCCATCGGTCAATACCGCTGTTAATAAGTTAATATCGCCACTGTAGCCGTTTGGCGTAACATGCCTAATAACAACAGCGACTGGTTTATTATTTTTACGAGCACGATAAATTACTTGATTTGCGTATGGGCCTAGTTTTTCGTCAGTAATAACTACGCAATCTTGTGATAATTGATTGTCGTACGATTTTGGGTCGAGCACTTCTTGTAGCTGCGCAGTAAGTTGCAGTTGTTCTTGCTCTGCAATTTTATCGGCAGTAAGCGCGTTGATAGAGGCAACTAAGCCCGTTGTTGCTAACGCAAACGCAGTTAAAATAGCACCATTTTTAGCCATTGACGAAATGATCATTTTACTGCTCCATGGCCATAAGTACGTGGCTGTGTGTAGTAGTCTATTAGCGGGACTGCAATATTAATCAGTAATACGCTAAATGCGATAGCATCAGGAAAACCACCAAAGGTACGAATTAAATAAATTAGTAAGCCAATTAGCGCGCCATAAATTAAGCGCCCTTTGTTAGTTGTTGCTGCAGATACCGGATCGGTTGCTATGAAAAAGGCTCCCATCATAGTGGCACCACTTAATAAGTGAAATAGGGTGCCCGGCTCTGTGCCTGGTGATGCGATATAACCAATAGCACTACATACAGCTAAAGTTACGATAAAACTGACAGGAATATGCCAGTTAATTATTTTTGCTTTTAGTAAGTATAAACCACCCACTAAATAGCCTAAATTAACCCATGCCCAACCAAGGCCAGCCCATTCGTTAAATATTGGCTTTTGCATGCTCTCGGTAACGGTTAAACCGTGGGCTATGTCTGTTTTAACAGTATCCAGCGGGGTTGCCATTGTTAGGCCATCAACCCCTGCGCGCACTTGATCTAGGCTAAACCCAGAGGCCGTAAAATCGGTAAATATTAGCCTTAGCTGATCTGCAAAGCCTATTGGCGTATTTATTAAATCAGTGACAGGCAACCATGCGGTCATTTGCACCGGAAACGAAACTAATAGCAGTACATAAGCCGCCATTGCTGGATTGAATAAGTTAAACCCAAGGCCGCCATAAAGCTGTTTAACTATAACGATAGAAAATAAACAGCCAATAACGATTATCCACCAAGGGGCAAGTGGAGGGATACTCAATGCCAATAACACGGCAGTAAGCCACGCACTGCCATCACTTAATGCAGGCCAAACAGGGCGCTTTCGTATTAGCATTATTGCAGCTTCAAATACGCTTACAGCAACAAGCGCGAGCACCAGTTGAATAAGTACACCTGTTCCAAAAAAGAAAACTTGAGCAATTAGCCCAGGAATACACGCAGCAATAACGCTAAGCATTAATCGCGTTAACGATTTATGGCTGTGATTATGCGGCGAACTGGCCATGGTTAATTTCATGACTGATTATTTCCTTCTTTTTGTAACTTTTTAGCTTTTGCTCTCGCAATTGCAGCAGCCACGGCGGCTTTTTTCTTATCGTCGGCTGATTTAGGTTTATCTACGTTAATAAGATCTGATGAGTCATCGGTGTTACTTTCTGCACTCTTAGGTGCTGCGCTATCAACTTGTAGCTGAGTTTGTTCGGTATCTTCTAGTGCTTTAGCTGCTTTTTTAGCTTTAGCACGAGCTATGGCCGCCGCTACCGCTGCTTTTTTATCATCAACAGGGGCATCACTTTGTGGCTCTTCACTCACGGTTTGCTCAGCGTCTTCTAATGCTTTAGCTGCTTTTTTAGCTTTAGCACGAGCTATGGCCGCCGCTACTGCTGCCTTTTTGTCATCAACAGGGGCATCACTTTGTGGCACTTCACTCACGGACTGCTCAGCGTCTTCTAATGCTTGTGCTGCTTTTTTGGCTTTAGCACGAGCAATGGCGGCCGCTACTGCTGATTTTTTGTCATCAACAGGGGCATCAGTTTGTGGCTCTTCACTTGTTGTTTGTTCAGCGTTATCTAATGCTTGTGTTGCTTTTTTAGCTTTAGCACGCGCAATGGCTGCAGCTACTGCTGATTTTTTATCATCAACGGGTGCAGTCTCGGCCGATTCATCTGTTTGCGATTTTTGCTCTTTATATTTACGCGCTTGTTCTTTACGTAGTGCGCGCTCTTTTGCTACTTCGCTGTTGTCTGGCTCTAGTTCTTCGCCTTCTTGCTTTTTAGCTTTAGCGCGTGCAATAGCGGCAGCAACAGCTGATTTTTCATCGCCGTTATCTGATTTATTTTTAACACGGGCTAGTGCCTCAGCTACTTTTTGCTTTTCGTCAGCAGACTTAGCAGCAGGTTTGCGTTTATGGCGGTTTTGGCGTTCTTCTTGCTCACGCTCTAAACGTTCTTTTCGGGCATCAAAACGCTCTTTTGCTCTGTCGGCTTTAATTTTGTCAGCTTGTTGTTCTTTAATTTCAACTTTGGCTATACGGTAGTACTGTACAAGAGGGATTTCGCTTGGGCACACATAGGCACAAGCACCACATTCAATACAATCAAATAAATTGTGCTCTTGTAGCTTGTCGTACTCTTTTGATTTAGCAAACCACTGCAATTGTTGTGGCAATAAAGAAGCAGGGCAGGCATCGGCACAGGCGCTACAACGTATACAGGCTTTTTCAGGGCCGGGTTCCGCTAGCTCTTTATGATCAGGCGCTAAAATACAGTTGGTTGTTTTAACTATGCCAATACGTACTGTGGGTAGTGTAAAGCCCATCATTGGGCCGCCCATCACAACACTTTGCTGCGGCACAGGCGAGAACCCTTGGCAATCAAGTAAGTGTTTTATTTCAGTACCAAGTAGTGCCCATACATTTCCAGGTTTATGAATAGTGTTGCCTGTTACTGTAACTATACGTTCAATTAGCGGTTTGCCTTCATAAACGGCTTGTTGTACGGCATACAAAGTACCCGTGTTATGCACTAAAATACCAATATCGGCTGGAATACCAATGCTAGGAACTTCACGGTTAGTAAGTAATTTAATTAATTGCTTTTCACCGCCAGATGGATAAATAGTTGGCACCGTTTGAATAATAATTTTTGAGTTATGCTCAGCTGCTTGCTTCATTGCTGCAATAGCTTCAGGCTTGTTATCTTCTATACCCACAATACACAGTGTTGGGTTTAAAAGTTGCTGCATTATTTCAATACCTTGGATAACTTCTTTAGCGTGTTCGCGCATTAAAACGTCATCGGCAGTAATATAAGGTTCGCACTCAACAGCATTTACAATCAAAAATTCGATAGGTTGCTTGGTATCTGCTTTTACATAAGTAGGAAAACCAGCACCACCCATACCGCTAATACCGGCTTGGTGAATAATATTTATAAGCTCATCATGGCTAAGTTCAGCAGGATTTTTATTTTTATTTAGAGCTACCCATTCGTCTTTGCCGTCTGGTTCAATAATAACACTTAGTTCAGGCAGGGCCGATGGATGTGCTGATGGCATAGGTGCAATATCAGTAACCACACCAGAGCTTGGCGCATGCACAGGTACCGACCAGTTAGCAGCAGGCTCTGTTAGTGGTTGGCCTTTTAAGACGTGTTGGCCTTTTTCTACAAGTAACTTACCGTTTGCGCCTATGTGTTGCTTAAGCGCAACAATGAGTTTATCGGGCAAAGGTAGGCGAGTGATACTCGCACTATTAGAGAGTGATTTTTGTTGTGGTGGGTGTATGCCGCCAGGAAATGCCCACACGGTGCCTTTTTTTATTTGTTCAAGTAACTTGTCCACTCAAACCTCTAATCTATTTGTGTAACAGGAATAGCGTCTAGCTGCCATTTCCAGTTTTGTTTAGTTTCGGCTACAGGTAGCATATCAATGCAATCTACAGGGCAAGGCTCAACACATAAATCACAGCCAGTACATTCATCAATTAACACGGTATGCATTTGACGAGTTGCGCCTAAAATAGCGTCAACTGGGCAGGCTTGAATACATTTGGTACAGCCAATACATTCATCTTCGCGAATATAAGCCACTGTTTTTATAGGTTCTGCTTGCTCGCCACCGGCAAGTGGTTTTTCATCAACCCCCATTAAGCCGGCAAGCTTTTTCATGGTTGATTCGCCGCCTGGTGGGCATTTATTTATTTCATCGCCATTAGCTATGGCTTCGGCGTAAGGGCGGCAGCCCGGGTAGCCACATTGTCCGCATTGAGTTTGCGGCAAAATAGTATCAATTTGCTCAACAATAGGGTTACCTTCAACGCGAAAGCGAATTGCTGCAAACCCTAAAATAAGTCCAAAAATGAGTGCTAGCGAACCAATCGCTATCAAGGCATAAAACAAGGTCATATTAAAACTTCACTAATCCAGTAAAACCCATAAACGCCATCGACATTAAGCCTGCAGTGATCATTGCAATAGAGGCGCCTTTAAAAGGCGTAGGAACGTCAGCAGCTGCTAAACGCTCTCGTAGTGCTGCAAACAATACAAGCACTAAAGAAAAACCAACCGCAGCACCAAAACCATATACCGCAGATTGTAAAAACGAATGATCTTCTTTGATATTTAATAAAGCCACACCTAATACCGCACAGTTAGTGGTGATCAGCGGTAAAAATATGCCTAATAAACGATATAGAGTAGGGCTGGTTTTACGCACAACCATTTCGGTAAATTGCACTACAACGGCAATCACTAAAATAAAGCTCATGGTGCGTAAAAAGGCGATATCCAGAGGGATTAAAATATATTGATTAACTAAATAGCTAGTTACAGAGGCAAGGGTAAGCACAAACGTGGTTGCCAAAGACATACCGATCGCCGTATCAAGCTTACCTGATACGCCCATAAACGGACATAAGCCTAAAAATTGTACTAATACAAAGTTATTAACCAGAACGGTTCCAATCAATAACAAGACATATTCTGTCATGTGTGCCTCACGCTATAATAAACGTGGGTATTATCCTTTTTTCTTTATCGATTAACAACACATGAGAAGCAAATAAACGACTCAATCAGTAATGATATTAAAGCGACTTAAGATTTCAGGTGTAATTAGAATAGGATCAATATTATACGGCTTTAAAATATCTTTAAATTGATCGTGTTCTTGGTATAAATCTAATAGTGCTTTATTAAATAGGGCGATTTGTTCAGTAGATAATTGAATTTTATTAAACCCAATAAAATAGGGGGATTCGCTTTGTAAAAAAGCCAAATTAACATGATGTAAGTTAAATTGTTTTAGCCTAGCGCGCGCTTGTAAAGTATTGGCAAAATATCCATCTATACGGTTATTTTCTATCATTTTTACACCCGTACCATTGGCATCAGTGAGTAAAACGATATCAAATTCTCTCAATCCGTCTTTGATCATTTGTTGCTGTATTTTGATTAGTTGAAAAGATGCATTTGAAGGGCCAAAAACAGCAATTTGCATTTTTTGTAGATCATTGAGGCTTTTAATGGTTTTTTTAGCACCTTCAGGTTGAAAAAAGCCATATTGCATTTTCATAAGCGGGATCGAAAAGTAAAGCCATTCGTTGCGGTCAATATTCCAGCCCATAGGAAAGTTTCCTTGAGCTTGCAGGTTTTTTAACATCAGCTTAGAGCGACGATTTGGTACGCTAATAAACTCACATTTATAATTGAGGCGTTTACACGCTAAGGTAAGTATATCAACAAAGGGGCCAGTGGCATTATTGCTTTCATCAATAAATGAAAATGGAGGATAGTTGTGAGTGCTAAAAACTAATTCTTTTTGCGGGGCGCTTGCGTACAAACTCAAAGGCATAATAAAAAGTATAATAAAGGTAACTACTCTTTTCATGATGCCTCCAATAGACTATATGTCTTTAGGTTTTTCTATGTAATAACCTTGAACGCCATCTAAACACAACGTTTCTATAATGTGTTTCTCTTCTTGGCTCTCAACGCCTTCAGCAAATACGCTAACACCAATGCGGTGGGCTAAATCGACCATTAAGCGCATAAAGTACTGATTATTTTTATCGTCTTCAAGGCCGCGAGTATAACTTGCATCCATTTTAATAAAGTCAGGTTTTAAATCGCGGAAAAACTTAAATGAAGTTAAACCAACACCAAAACGTTCAACTGTAACGCGTGCGCCAACACGGTGAACCATGTCGATAAAGCGCTTACTAGCCTTGATGTTTTGCTGTAAACCAAACTCGCTTACCTCAAATACTAGTTTAGATGCGATATGCGTATCTTTCAATAATCGACGCTCTAGCCAAATTACAAACTGATCGTTGTGTGCACTTGAGGCTGTTACGTTTAAACCAAAAAACTTTTCAGATAAATTACGGCTTTTAACCTTTTCAAGAGAAGAGTCGATGATTAAGCGATCAATTTCTATTGCCATATCAAGTTTTTCGGCCATTGCTAAAAAAGAAGCGGTAGGCAGTACCTGATTGTCTTCTGTTTTAAATCGAACTTGTACTTCAGCGTAGGCTTTTATGCTTTTACCAAGCGGCATAATGTTTTGCATCACTAAATGCACACGCTTAGATTCAATAACTTCCTTAATAACCTTACGCCAGTTTTGATTACCAAACCCCGCACTTACGTTATTAACTAAATCGGTTTCGCGTTGTACATGCCATGCATTCACTTGTTTTGACTGCGCCATGCTCATCGCGTTATCAACAACAGAAAGCAGTTCGCCTAACGGTTTACCTTTTTCGTAACCCACAA
Organism: Pseudoalteromonas sp. SR43-7; assembly: GCF_014163785.1. Taxonomy (NCBI): domain Bacteria; kingdom Pseudomonadati; phylum Pseudomonadota; class Gammaproteobacteria; order Alteromonadales; family Pseudoalteromonadaceae; genus Pseudoalteromonas; species Pseudoalteromonas sp. SR43-7. Next base: position 14,717 of record NZ_JACJDY010000026.1, read on the forward strand.
TACCCGTATTAGCTACCGAGCTTAACTCTTGGTTTTGTTGGTACTGCGTGAAGCGCGATTGCAGGTTTTCACCAAAGCGCTCAGCTTCTTTTAAAGGAATGTGGGGGAGTACTACCGCAAAATCAGAGCTGTTTAATCTAAATACTTGGCTACCCGTGTAAGTGCCGCTTATGTGCTTAATAATATCAGCAACGCCTTTAACGTACTCGTCACCTTTTTGATAACCACGGCTTTGGTTTATAGCTTGTAGTTCGCTACAACGAACCATAGCTAAAGAGCCAAATGTACTTTGCTCAGTGTTTTCAATATTTTTTTCGTAGTACTCAACAAACATATTACGATTACCAAGCGAGGTAATTACATCTTTGTACGCTTCATGCTTGATAGTCATAGCAGCGCTTTGTATGTCTTCGTTTTTGTTTTTTAAAAAATGTGATAACCGATTAAAACTAGGTACTAAATCTTTTCCCATTTTTTTCAATCGAGTGCCATCTAATGCTGTTTCTAAATCATTATCAAGTTGGTTTTGATTGATATAAATATCGATAATGTCAGCAACTGTTGTACTTATATTTTTATTTAAATGATAAAAAATAGATTTCATTAGAATTATTGGAATAATAACTAAAATGGCAGAAATCAAAATAACAATAAAAAGGGACGTTTGTAGCTGCGACGCTAAATGCTCAATGTTAAGTACAAATTCAACTTTTATATCTGCGGCATCGTTTACAGCAAACTGTGGGCGTACAGAGTTAAAGTTAGAGAGTACAAAATCAGCAAACATTGGTAATTGAGTAGGGGGGTTAATGCTAAATACTTCAGCACCTTGGTAATCTCTTAGAGTAAAGCTTGAAAACGTATTACCATCTGCAATTGATTGTTTTAAATTTTGAGCAGAAATATCGTCTAAAGAAAGGTCATTAATATACTTAGTAACAGTTGTTTGTGCATTTTTTTGTGCATCACTTACCGCAGTATCAAAGCTTATAGATATGAAGTAGCTTCCTGCTGCAACACACAATAACCAAGAGATAATTTGTATAAAAATAAGTTTTTTAAATCCAGCCATGTTTTCAGTCTTTTAATGATCAAAAGGGAAGGAATCAAGTCCTTGATTAATAAACTAAGTACAGCGCATTAAAGAATTAAACTAATGCTTTAGTTATGTAAGGAAGAGTAGTGGAAATAGCTTGGAATGTCTATGAAATTCTTAGAATTGGCTCCCCCTCCCCGACTCGAACGGGGGACCTGCGGATTAACAGTCCGTCGCTCTAACCAACTGAGCTAAGGGGGAACTAAAGTACTGATACTATTATGATGATTTGGCTCCCCCTCCCCGACTCGAACGGGGGACCTGCGGATTAACAGTCCGTCGCTCTAACCAACTGAGCTAAGGGGGAACTACATCATAAACATAAACTTGGCTCCCCCTCCCCGACTCGAACGGGGGACCTGCGGATTAACAGTCCGTCGCTCTAACCAACTGAGCTAAGGGGGAATCGTTTATGGTTGAAAAACTTGGCTCCCCCTCCCCGACTCGAACGGGGGACCTGCGGATTAACAGTCCGTCGCTCTAACCAACTGAGCTAAGGGGGAAGCGTCTTGCCTTTCAACGGGGCGAAATATTAATGATGGAGCCGCAAAGTGTCAACATATAAAAGTCATAAATTGAAAAAAGAGGTTTATTCGTTGTTTTTGTGTTCGATCTGCGTGATTTATAGCTCTATTAAAGCTGTTTTTTTAAGAATTTAAGAATACTAATGCGAGTTTTATTATTGTTGAGTCTTTAAATTGGTTAAATTAAACACGCCATTAAAGCCACTTGTAATTAAAAAACAACTCAAAAACATAAAATTTCATTTTTTACTTTGGGGTATTCTTCGTATTTATTTACTTTTTTATTTTAATTTTCTAAAAATATACCTGCACGAATAGTCATAAAAGTATTTTTCCCTCTTAATAGTGATCCAATTTTGATCTATAAATTGAGCATTTATTATCTTCGCTCAAAAATAGAACAATCAATAACTTAACTTTGTATTAAACGTTTTTTATTTACTAACGTATAACTATGTTAAGAAGAAAAATTGGCAAGCTTGCGTTTTTAGTGTGAGTTTATAAAAATGCCACAATTAGGAAATCAACAATTGGTTGGACCTCAGCGAAAATTGCGAGTCTCTCAAGGCCTTTATAAATGCGGCTTTGAAAGAGTTATCCACTGTTTCTGTGGATAACTCTGTTTATGAAACTTTAAGAACATCATCGGCACCAATGTTTTAGGGTGCTACAACGATTTCAAGCTTTTAAATCACTATTTTTTATTCATTGTAAAACAGTAGGTTATGTTTTGGTGGCTAATAGATGTAACTCCATGAATGAATTTTTTCGTAACGATAAACCAAGTAGTTGCTTTGTGTAAAAAAGCATCAGATAACACAGGGGGTTTGTAATAAAAGTTATAAAAATGTGTTTTAATTGTTTTTTGGCGTGTTTAGGCTCTATTTTAACAAAAAGATGTAAAAACCAAGTTTTACTATTTTTTAGAATATTTACTTCCGTAATTACATCAATTGTAGTGATAAATCCGTGGCTTGAACTGCCTTGATGCTTTAAAATGATTCGTTCAGTAAAAGAGGCCTATTTATTTCATGCGCGCAATTTCAAAATCTCAGACTCGCCCAGATTTACTAAACGATCCTATCTTGCCTACATTAAAGACGATGACCATACCGATGATATTCGGCATGATCACACTAATGATGTTCAATATTGTAGACACCTTTTTTGTAAGCTTACTTGGCACCGAACCACTAGCTGCCGTGAGCTTTACATTTCCGGTTACTTTTACCGTTATCAGCTTAGCAATAGGGCTGGGGATCGGTACATCAGCAGTAATAGCGAAAGCGCTCGGCAGTAATAAAATTGATGAAGCACGTTTTGATGCCAGTATTTCTTTAATGGTTGGTGTGGTTTTGGTTATTGTGTTGTCATCTGTTGGATATTTACTGATCGACCCCATATTTACTTTGCTAGGAGCGGGCGCACAAGTATTGCCGTTAATACATGAATATATGAATGTATGGTTTATCGGTAGCGTATTTTTAATAACCCCAATGATTGGTAACTCGGTACTGCGTGCCAGCGGTGATACTAAAACGCCAAGTATAGTAATGGGCGGAGCCGGGCTGATAAACGCCATACTTGACCCAATACTTATATTTGGCTTTGGGCCGGTACCCGCGTTAGGAATTCAAGGCGCTGCCATAGCAAGTGTTGTTGCATGGTCGGTCGCTGTGGTTATTATTTTATATATATTAGTGGTTAAAAAACGTTTGTTGAGTCTCAAAGCGGGCAAGCAAACTGTAACTGGCGCTATTCGTAAAATATTAAAAATTGGATTGCCTGCTGCAGGTGCAAACATGCTTACACCTGTTGCTATGGCCGTAATGACCGCCTTAGTAGCGCACCATGGGCCAGAAGCCGTGGCCGCATTTGGAGTAGGCAGCCGGATAGAATCTATTGCAAGTATATTAGTGCTTGCGCTATCGATGACATTACCGCCATTTGTGAGCCAAAACTTTGGGGCTGGCAAATTATGCCGTGTTAAAGAAGCGTATACCGGCACACTAAAATTTGTGATGGTATGGCAATTTGCCATTTACGTATTACTAATTGCATTTTCAGGTGTAATAAGCCAATTATTTGGTAAAGAACAAGCCGTAATAGATGTAATTAAGCTCTTTATTTATACCATCCCATTAAGCTATGGCTTACAAGGGGTGATCATCTTATCAAATTCATCGTTTAATGCTTTACACAAACCAATGAACGCATTGGTACTAAGCGTTATTCGTTTATTCATATTTTATGTACCATTTGCTTATATCGGCAACGAAATAGCCGGATTATTAGGGTTATTTATAGGCGCTGCCATAGGTAATTTATTTACAGCAATAGTGGCATATAAGTGGTTTATGAAAAAACTAGAAGCGCTGAGCGGCGAATCGTTACAGGAGTGCAATAATTGAGTGACCATTTTCAGTTAAAATCACATTTCAAACCAGCAGGCGATCAGCCTACCGCCATTAAACAGCTGTGCGAAGGGTTAGAAGCGGGGCTTGCACACCAAACGTTATTAGGTGCCACCGGTACAGGTAAAACCTTTACCATGGCCAATATTATTAGCGATTTAAATCGTCCAACAATAATAATGGCGCACAATAAAACATTGGCTGCGCAGCTATACGGCGAGATGAAAGAGTTTTTTCCTAAAAACGCGGTTGAATACTTTGTATCGTATTACGATTACTACCAGCCAGAAGCTTATGTTGTATCTAGCGACACATTTATCGAAAAAGATGCTTCGATAAATGAGCACATAGAGCAAATGCGTTTAAGTGCGACCAAAGCACTGCTTGAGCGTCGCGACACCATTATTGTGGCATCGGTATCGGCTATTTATGGTTTGGGTGACCCTAAATCGTACATGAAAATGATGCTGCTTTTAAAAGTGGGCGAAAAAGTAGATCAACGCGACATGCTACGCCGTCTTGCTGAAATACAATATACCCGCAATGATATAGATTTTAGCCGAGGTACATACCGTGTACGTGGCGAAGTAGTTGACATATTCCCAGCAGAATCAGACACATTTGCTGTACGAGTAGAAATGTTTGATGATGAAATAGAACGCCTAAGTGTTTTTGACCCGCTTACCGGTGCAATTGAAAAGCACATAGTGCGCGCTACTATTTATCCTAAAACGCACTATGTTACCCCGCGTGAAAAAATACTTGGCGCTATCGAAAAAATAAAAGAAGAACTAAAAGAGCGACGCGCCCAGTTACTCAGTGCAAACAAATTAGTAGAAGAGCAACGTGTAGCACAGCGAACGCAATACGATATAGAAATGATGACCGAGCTAGGTTATTGCTCGGGTATAGAAAACTACAGCCGTTATTTATCGGGGCGTACGCCAGGCGATCCGCCGCCAACATTGCTTGATTACCTACCTGATGACGCATTAATGATTATTGATGAATCGCATGTAACCGTATCGCAAATTGGCGCAATGTATAAAGGCGACAGAAGCCGTAAAGAAAACCTTGTTGAGTATGGTTTTAGAATGCCCTCAGCAATGGATAATAGGCCACTGCGCTTTGAAGAATTTGAAGCTATAGCACCACAAACTATTTATGTATCGGCAACGCCTGGCGACTTTGAGCTTGAGCGCAGCGCAGGCGAAGTAGCAGAGCAAGTAATTCGCCCAACAGGGCTGCTCGACCCACTTATAGAAGTACGTCCTGTGGGCGATCAGGTTGATGATTTACTCTCAGAAATATACAAAAGTGTGGAGAAGGGCGAACGCGTACTGGTAACTACACTTACTAAACGTATGTCTGAGGATTTAACTGACTACCTAAGCGAGCATAATGTTAAAGTACGTTACTTACATTCAGACATTGATACCGTTGAGCGCGTAGAAATAATTCGTGACTTACGAGCTGGCGTATTTGATGTGTTAGTGGGTATTAACTTACTGCGAGAAGGCCTTGATATGCCAGAAGTGGCACTTGTTGCCATACTTGATGCTGACAAAGAGGGCTTTTTACGCTCAGCTCGCTCGCTGATACAAACCATTGGCCGTGCTGCGCGTCACTTAGATGGCCGCGCTATTTTATATGGCGACAGAATTACAAAATCAATGGCTAAAGCCATGGACGAAACAGCACGCAGGCGCGAAATTCAGCATGCATATAACGTTGAGCACGGCATAGAGCCTCATGCTCTGGCTAAAAAAATACTTGATGTAATGGATGTAGGCGAAGAAGCGGCCCCTAAAGACAACCTTAAACTTATTCGTAAAGAGTCTAAAAAGGTCCTTAGTGCGAAAGAAATTGCCGTGCAAATTAAGCAGCTTGAAACCAAAATGCATGCATACGCAAGCGACCTAGAATTTGAAAAAGCGGGCTCTGTTCGCGATGAAATACATGAACTACAACAACAGTTGATTAATTAAAAATGACAGCAAACTTTACACCTCTTATTACTGCGCTTGAAGACGCGCCAATTTTAAAAAATGAACTGTGTCGTGTTTTTCATGGCCGAGGCCACAGCGTCGAAGCATTAAGGCATATTAATTTAGACTTTTACCCGCCAAGTTTATTTTTGGTTTCGTACGATGAAATTGATGAGCAAACACTAAGCGAGCTCACCAATGTTGTGTGGCAGTGGGCACAAAAAAAACAGCCTGAGCTTATTACGTCACTTGTGTACCAGCAGCGTGCTGGCGTACAAAGCCAAAACACCGTGGTTTATGGGCAATTACCTAATCCACATGTTGTAACCGAAAATGGCATTCGCTTTTTGGTTGATTTACAGAGCCGCCAAAATACCGGAATATTTCCCGATATGCGCAGCGGCCGTGAATTTGTAATGGCTAATAGCAAGCATGGCAAAGTGCTTAATTTGTTTTCATATACATGTGGGTTTTCGCTTGCCGCCATGCAAGGCGGGGCAGATCATGTGATGAACATGGATATGAGCAAAGGCGTACTAAAAGTAGGCAAGCAAAACCATCAACTAAATGGTTTTGAGCGCGGCGTCAGTTTTTTACCTCACGATATTTTAAAATCGTTTGGAAAACTAAAAAAAGCAGCCCCGTTTGATTTAATAATAGTTGATCCGCCAAGCTTTCAAAAAGGCAGCTTTATATTAACTAAAGACTATCAAAAAGTGCTGCGCAGGTTGCCAGAGCTACTTTGCGATACCACACAATTACTATTGTGTGCTAATAGCCCAGAGCTTAGCGAAGATGCGTTTAAAGCATTAATAAACGAGAACACCCAAGGCGCAATTGAATTTGTTGAGCGCCTAGCCCCCACCGAGCGTTTTATTGAAGTAGACAGCGACAAAAGTTTAAAAGCGCTTGTCTATAAAACGTCACAAACACCTGCTTAAATGAAGCTCAGTAAACGCCTAACTGCCATTGATACATTAATTTCGCAGCATCACGATATTATTTGGGATTGCTGCTGCGACCATGGTTATTTAGGCATGGCGCTATTAAAACGCGCAGCTGCAAACCACGTTATTTTTGTAGATATAGTCGCCACTTTAATGAACGACCTAAAAGCGCAATTATCATCTATTAATAAATTACAAAAAACCTGTGATAAAAACCCGCAGTGGCAGGTCTTATGTCAGGATGTAGGCAAAATTGAAATTGCTCAAAGTAAAAGCCAAGTAGTTGTAATAGCAGGTGTTGGCGGTGAGCTGTTATTAAGTTTAGTACAACAAATCATTGCTAATAACGCAGTTGAGCATTTAAATAATGTTCGGTTTATTTTATGCCCAGTGCATCACACTTATAAGTTGCGAGTGGGTTTAAAACAACTCGGTTTAGGGCTTATAAGTGAACAAATAGTTTACGACAACAAACGTTTTTATGAAGTGATTGAAGTGAGCTTTAGTACCAATAATGAGATTAGCCATACCGGCAACAAAATGTGGGACTTTGCTAGTACAGAGCACGCTATGTACCAACGACAACTCATAAATCATTATAATAAAATGCTCAATAAAGATAAGGCATACTATCAAAAAGTTATAACAGACTATCAAGAAGTCACCGATAGTTAAAAAAGCCCAAAAGTAGGGCGTACATGTGATCTAATTACGACATTGACGACGTAATGTGTTCATAGTTTATATCGCACTACGCGAGTTTATTTGGTTTATTTATGTCAGATAACAAGAGTCACATTAATCATTTGCTCAGCAATGAGCAAAAATGGCAACACAGTTACGAGCAACCTATTTCTTATGCACCCCTTGTGCAATTGGCTAATAGTAATTGGGTGGTGCCACAGCATTTTTTACGTTACAAGCACACGCTTCAAAGCGTAAACGAAGTACTTGAGAGTATTGAGTTTTCGGCTCACTTTAGAGTGCTCGCTGCACAAAAAGGTGAAGAAATTTACCTGCAAGTAGCAGTGCTGAGCCCTGATAACTACCAAAAAAGCGCATCTACTAATGAAGCCAAAGCTAAAAAACTATTATTTGGCAGACGCTGGATTGTAGAGGAAAACTTACCTACCTCAGAGCTTATTCAAACCGCATTTTTAGCGTTAAAAGTTGCGCGTGAACATGAAGTAAGAGAACTTTTTCAGTTAATGCAAAGCGGCGCAACAAGTACGCCATTTAACAATCACCACGACTTACCTGTAATGGCGCAAAACCCTGAACTGGTTAAAAGCGAAGCGGTTACAAGTAACGTTGACAAAGTGCTTAAACGTATTGTATTTGCAGGAAAAAGTATTGAACTTAAAAGTCAGCAGCAAATAGCCGAGCAACATTTATATACTGTTGAGCTGTTGTGTGAGGATTGCCAGCTTAGCGAGTTTAATAAAAAAACAATCGCGTTTTTAACAGCAGACTCATCCGCTAATAGTTTTTTACACGGCTTAATTGTGGCATTGGTGGCCACAAGTAATGACTACGTAAACGAGCAGTTTAAATACAAAGGTTTTGCCCGCTTTAGTAAGCACGTTGCAGTTGAACAAATAGGTAACCTAAGTATCGCTATGCGCTCGCCAAGTACCGTAGGGCTTTGCTCTATGGGTAAGCAACATGCTAATCAGTTAAATTTTGAGATAGACAGCGGGCGAGCACCACAGGGCTGCGGGCAAGCTATTGGTGGTTTTTTAGCTGCTCATGGCATTGAGCAGCCAGAAAATGCGCATTTATATCCAAATTACTTATAACAACTTAAAGTTTATTAATTTCATCTTTAACGTTAAAGCTTGAATCAGTAACAATAGCCTCAAGTGTTTGTACACGCTCTTTTAATGCAAGCACTTGTGCGTTTGTTTCAGCTAGTTGTTTATGGGCATCGCTGTTGTTGTTTTGCATTTTATGCTTAAACTCAAGGTGCTTTTTATACATATCGTAAACTACTCCTGAGCCAACCGAAATTAGCACAATAAGTACAATCATCGTAGTTCCAGACATAACCTCATTCCTTATCATTTTATTATTCGTTTATGGTTAAAGTATAACCTTTAAGCGCTTTTGATAAAGCTGACAATTGTAACTTAATTTGTATACTTTATTTAATTCAGCTTTAAGCGTGTTCATCATTTATACACTTAAGATATTGTTTAATAGCTGCATAGCCACCATATAATAAACATACTTTAGCCAATACAGTGAGTTGCCATGTTAAATAATAAAATTCCACCGGTTATCGTTGTGCTGTTTTTTGCAGGCATAATGGCGCTTATTGCGCATTACAGTGTTATTGATTTCACCGCCTTTATTACCTACTTAGCAGCAAGTTTGGTCATTATTGGGTGTGTTTTTTGTATTGCAGGGGTAGCGAGCTTTAAAATAGCAAACACCACAGTAAACCCAAATAAACCTGAGCAAGCATCAAAACTTATTACGAGCGGCATTTATAAAATTTCGCGTAACCCAATGTATGTGGGTTTTGCATTTATTTTAGCAGGGTGGGGTGTTTGGTTAAGTTCCTTGTGGGCGCTTTTATGTATTATCGGGTTTATTGCGTATTTAACATTTTTTCAAATAATACCCGAGGAGCGTGCGCTCACTAAATTATTTGGCGAAGAGTTTACCGCTTACAAAGCGCGCGTAAAACGCTGGCTTTAATCAATACCATTGACTTAAAACCTGACAAACAAAAAAGGCTATCGATGATAGCCTTTTTTTGTATGCAGCAATTGTATTACTAATTAATTGCGGCTTATTCGTATTCTAACGGGTCTGTAATGTTATTTAGTGCAAATGCTTCAAGGCGTTCTTGGCACGCGCCACATTTACCACAGGCCTTTTCACGGCCGTTATAACAGGTCCACGTTTGGCTGTAATCTAAACCCATTTCAATACCGTCGGTCAAAATACCAATTTTAGTATTATTTAAATACGGGCTAAAAATTTCTACCGCGTCGTAGTTCGCAATACGACACACATCATCCATTTTTTGCACAAATTCAGGACGGCAGTCAGGGTAAATAGCATGATCCCCAGAGTGAGCGCCGTAATAAACTTGGCTAGCTTTAAGTGATACCGCGTAGCCAACAGCAAGCGAGAGCAAAATCATATTACGATTAGGTACAATCGTACTTTTCATGCTTTCTTCTTCGTAATGGCCTTCAGGTACATCAATATCATCAGTAAGTGATGAGCCACCAATAAGTTGGTTAATCGCCGAAATATCAACAATTTTATGTGGAACGTTTAATTTTTCACACACACTTGCCGCTACTTTAAGCTCTTTTACATGACGCTGACCATAGTCAAATGAAAGGGCATATACATCATGGCCTTGTTGCAGGGCTTTATTTAATACGGTAAATGAGTCCATACCGCCGGAATAAATAACAACTACTTTTTGCGTCATATCTGTTTTGCTCTTAGTTTTAATAGAGGTTTATATCAGGGCGCGATATACTACACGGCCGCAGCTTAAATAACAATTTTTGCACAGCGCTTTTTGGTTTTTTAATAGTAGCAATTTGGCTGCTAGGTAGTAAGTGAGATCTCTTTTGTACAAAATTAATGAAGTGTTTGAAACCATTCAAGGTGAAGCTAGCTTTACTGGCACACCCTCAATATTTTTACGTCTGCAAGGCTGCCCAGTAGGCTGCTCTTGGTGCGACACCAAGCAAACGTGGGATGTTGATAATGTATATAAAGTATCGCTGGATGAAACCGTAGAAAAAAAAGCCGACTCAGATCATTGGGCTAACGCCAGTGCAGAGCAAATTTTAGCGTTGTTTCAATCACGTGGTTATACCGCAAAGCACGTAGTTATTACTGGCGGCGAGCCATGTATGTTTGATTTAAATCCAGTATGTAACTTATTACACGAACACGGCTTTAGTACACAAATAGAAACCAGCGGCACGTTCGAAATACTCGCCCCAGAGCAAACATGGGTAACGGTATCACCAAAAATCAATATGCGCGGCGGCTATGAAGTACTTACCAGTGCAATGAAGCGTGCCAACGAAATTAAACACCCCGTTGCCATGCAAAAGCATGTAGAAGAGTTAGAAGAATTATTTGCTAAAACAGGTGTTAACCCTAAGCTTGTTTATTTACAGCCAATTAGCCAAAAAGTATCAGCAACTAAACTCGCAATCGACACCTGTATTGCCAAAAACTGGCGCCTATCAATACAAGTACATAAGTATTTAGGAATTAGTTAAAGCCAGCTTAAAGTTATATTACGTATGTTGGGTAGAGCGAAGCTAAACCCAACAAATCTCTACTTCCGCACCATTTTCTAATAACGTTTTATAATATTTAAATACGTGGATTGGATAAGCGAAGCACCACCCGACAACCCTAAAGCTCATATCTTCTTCGCTAATAGCCATAACTAGTTTACTATGCGCGACTTAAAAATATTCTACTACTTACCACTAGGCTTATATGTCCGCAAATGCGCTTTACACCGACCTTTCTGATTACTACGACTTAATGTGTGCAGATATTAATTATCAAGCCCAAAGCAATTCTATTCACAGGCTGCACCAAATTTTTGGGAATGGCGCAAATACCCATCTCGATTTAGCATGTGGCACCGGCCCGCATGTACGCCACTTTATTGATTACGGCTATAAAAGTAGTGGGCTTGATTTAAACCAGCCAATGCTAGATAAAGCAAAAACGCGTTGCCCAGAAGCGCAATTTTCGTTGCAAAACATGAGTGAGTTTAAAGTAACCGAGCCCTTGGATTTAATTACCTGCTTTTTGTATTCAATCCATTACTGCGACGGTATTAATAAGTTAAAAGAATGCCTTGCTAGCGTATACAGCGCATTAAACGTAGGTGGAATATTTTGCTTCAACACGGTTGATAAAAACAAAATCGACAGCGATTCATTTGTAGAGCACACAGCAACAAGCGAAAATAGCTTCTTCACATTTCGCTCTGGCTGGCACTATAGTGGCAGCGGCAGTAAACAGTTATTAAAACTCAGCATAGAAAAAACCACCGCAGACAAAACACTCGTATGGCACGACGAGCACCCAATGGTTGCTTTTAGTTATACCGAGCTTAAAGAAGCCTTAAAACCGTACTTCGAAATCCACATATTTGAACATGACTACGATAAAATAACCCCATGGGCAGAGCGCTCAGGCAACGCCATTTTTGTCTGCGTAAAAATTTAAGACAAACACTCATCAAGAAGAGATAAAAGTTTGGGTAGAGCGCAGCGAAACCCAACGAGCTCCAACGAACCTCCAATACACACGGCCCAATAACCCCGCATTATATATTTGAAAGCGTCAACCGACACCGTAACGTGCTTGGGTTTTATTTTTGATAAAGTACCCGATGCGACATTAAACTATTATTTTAAGCTTAAAATTTGATATAAAAGCAAGTAGTAAAATCAGCTAAAAAATATTACAAGGATCGACGATGTTAACGAAGAAGACAAAGTATTTTGAGATAAAGGCATTTGTTGATCAAAACAAAAAAGAATTGATTCATTCGGTAAAATATAAACGAAAAAAAATAAAGTCATTAACTTTAAATGATGCTCTATCAAAAGAGTACAATGAAAGGGCTTTACTTACTTCTGATCTCAAGAGGGTTTTAGGCTGGGTTGATCATCTTCTAAAAATTAATTTAGACGCCTCTGATAACGCTGTAATTGTAGATAGCTTATTTACCTCTATATCAATTACCTATTATAAGTGTTTTGCTCAAACGAAAAATGCTATCAGAAAAAAAGTCCAGTTATCTAAAAATGATATTGAACAAAGTAAGTATGGAAAGACGGATGAACTGTTATATGATTTAAGAATGAAGTTCGTAGCTCATAGAGGGCAAACTGAATTTGAATATCATAAATTGATAAAAGTGAATGCTTTCGGAAAGTTCCCATCAATGGTGATACCAATTTCGGCAAAAGCACAAAAGCCTGATAGTGATTTAGTATTAAATATTAAAGAATTAGTGATTTCTTTATTGCTTAGAGTAGAGGATAAAAATAAGCTTCTTTTAGAAAAAATTGAATCGAATAACGTGTAGAATCTTACTTTTTTAAATGTTTATTGGCCAAAACAACGAAGTACTCGATAAAGTGCTAGCTATTCAAGTACCAAAAATTGCTCTAAAATCATGAGCTACTTTAGTAAATACTTGGCTTTTCTGCGGCTAATAATGAAGAGTAAGCACTTAATATAGACTAGGTTATATTGTAAGTATCGATAGATCTTACTAGCCACTTGATTTATTCACTTCTCATCAATCTCTTTCCCGCAATTATAACAGTCGTTAGTTGGGAGCTTATAACTAGAAATAGAGCGCATTACTTGGTTTTTCTTACAGGCAGGGCAGGCGTAATTAATTACAGAGATTATAAGCGCAATAGCAAAAACAAAACTACCGATATAAAACGGGTTTGAGTAAAATTGCATACTTGGCTTTGAAAAGTTAAAACCAATAATACAGATGATTAATGCAGTTAAATAAAGTTTAAATTTTAGGCTTTTATTCAAGGTTTAAATATCCAATTGGCAAGGTGCTAATAATAAGTGCTTTGGCAGTTTTAACAAATTATTTACTCAATTACTATTTAAGTTTTTATATAGCGCAAATGTATAGACATAAAAAAGCGTTGCCCTTGAGCAACGCTTTTCTGTATTTGTCTAATAGCTGGTAGCTAACTTACTCAGCCGCTAGCTTATTCTGCTGCAAGATTATTCTGCTGCAAGATTACTCTGCTGCAAGATTACTCTGCCGCTAAATAATCCAACACTACTTGATGGTGATCTTTGGTTTTAAACTTATCAAATAGGTGTTTTATTTTACCGTCTTGGCCTACTAAAAACGTCAAGCGGTGAATACCATCGTACTCTTTACCCATAAACTTTTTGTAGCCCCATACACCGAATGCTTCAGCAATGGCGTGGTCTTCGTCAGCTAATAAATCAAAATTAAGCTCTTTTTTCGTTTCAAAGTTTTTAAGGCGCTTAATTGGATCTGGGCTAATACCTACAACGCGGGTATTAAATTTAGCAAGCTGTGCTTGCTCATCGCGTAGGTTTTCGGCTTGTACAGTACAGCCCGGCGTTGACGCTTTAGGGTAAAAGTACACAAGCACTTGTTGCTCTTTTAACAGCTCGCTTAATGTTACTGTTTCGTCGTTTTGGTTTTGTAGGCTAAAAGCGGGTGCAGTATCGCCAGCTTGTAATGGACTAATTGTGTTCATGTTTAGCATCCTTAACGAATTCGTTTAAAAATATAATCTACGTTTAGTGTGTGAGAAAGGCTCTCAAAACTAATTTTAAATTGATCTATATCTACATCAACAGGTATGTTGAATTCAAGTTCACAACGCATCTTTATGTTGTCTTCTTGGGAATAAGTGTCTGACTTAAGTGAGCAAATACTAATATTATTGTCGGCAAAAAAGCGCGTTACTTTGCTCAATGTACCAGGGGTGTCTATGCCTGTATATTCTAGTGTGTAACCTGCACAAAACTCGCTAGGAGTATGACTTGCTGTACGCTTCATCATGGTTAGCAGGCCAAGTTCCATGGCTTTAGTGGGCAGTACGTGCTCTATGCGGCTTATTGCCGACATGTCGCCGCTAAGTAACATTATGAAGGTAAATTCGCAGCCTAAAATAGCAATACGGCTGTCAATAATGTTGCAGTGGCAATCGCTAACCAGTTGGGTTAGTTCACTTACTATACCGGGTCTGTCTTCGCCAATCGCTGTTAAAACAATTTGATGATTTGAAAATGCAGTCATGAGTTCAAATACCTTGTTACTTGGATTATATCAACCGAGTTGGCAACACCAAAAATACACACGAGAAGTTGCACGGCGGCGAAGTTTAACACAAAAAGGGCTCTAAACTACAGCACACGCTAATTAAGCGCTTTTAAAGTGCGGTGTTTCTTGTTTTTACTGGCACGGGAAAGTACCATAGCTAAAATTTGCTTATTTGCGCTTAGTTGCTTACTAAGTTGAAGTGCTGAACTTTATTGCATTTAGGCAGCCAAATAATAAATGTAAAGTTAATATTGATTTTACACTGAACCAAATCGGTATTACCCACTCATATATTTGTTAAAACAATTAAAGGGTATGCTAAGGAGAAATATCTGTGCAGTATTGGATCCCAAAAGCACTTGCAGTAAGTGTATTGGTAAGTTTATCAGGGTGTAGTGTATTTATTAATAAGGCACATGACGAGCGTAATTATCGTACGCATGAGCCTGTAAAAGCACCAGCGTCGTTATCTCAACCAGCTCAAGACCCAGTTTATAAAATGGATGTAGGTCAATACGACAATAATCCTGAAGCTACAAATTACCGCCCACCGGCACAAGTATTAACAATTGCTAAAGGCAGTTGGGTAGAAGAGACAGATAAACAAGCGCGTATTTATTTTGATAAAAATGATGGCATTGCTGATTTAGATGAGTTTCTTTGGGATACGATTAAATCTGTCCTAGCTGATAATAATGCAGGAACTACTAAAGAAGATAAGCTACTTGGTATTATTGAAACTGATTGGTACTCAATCATTAAAACCGAAGAAGGTTTTTGGTGGTGGGGCGATGAAGTTAACGATGATTTAGAAAAGTTTAGATTCACTATTGAAGAAAAATCACATCAACGCACTGCGTCTTTACGTGTAGAGCTGATTGATTTTAAAGGTGATAAAACGCTAACAGACTTACTCAAGCAGCAGCTAGAAGTACGTGCGCTTAACCAAGTAGTGAGCGAGTTTGATTACCGTTACCGTCAACTTGAAGTTGATATGCGTAAACGCCAAGGTATTATTTCTCTTGAAATGGGCTTTGATAATAAAGGTAATGCAGCACTTGTAACTGAGCAATCTTACGACGCTGTGTTTGACCGTTTCTCTGGGTTTTTAGAGCGCTTGTCGTTCTCTATTGTTGAAATTAACCCAGATACGGGCTTAATTACTGCAGATTATACTAAACCAGAAACAAGCGTTTGGGATTCAATTTGGGGTGATGACGTAGCTCAACTACCTATTGATGAAGGCCAATACCAAATTTTAGTAAGTAAAACTAAAGAAGGCGGTACTAGCTTAACGTGGATGGATGATAAAGGCGAAACGCTTGAGCCAGGTACTATGAATGGTTTACAACAAGCATTAGAAGCAGCACTCATTCAGCGCGGCATTAAAATTTAAATAATAATAAGTTTTACCACAAAAAGAGCGCTATGCTCTTTTTGTGGTTTTTATAGGTTAAACAATATGTCTCAGCTACCTGAACGTTCACACTATACGTGGCGCACTTGGTTTACTTTTTTGGTTCCTTCGTTAATTGGTGTGTTTTTATTTATGACACCCATTAGTACTTCGCAAGGGATGACCATTCCTATTGCCGTTATGGCAAAAGCGGTTCAAGCAATGATGCTTGGCTCTGCTCAAGCAATTATTACCCTCATTATTTGTATTACAGGGGTTATTTCTGTAATTACTAAAGTGTTTAAACCCGCCGCTATATGTAACTCACCTTTGTTAAAGCATTTATTTGATGTGAGCTGGACATGGCTGGTAGTACGCTTATTTGGTATGACGTTTGGTTTAATGACGTACTTAAGCCTAGGCAGCGAGATGATTACCTCGGCCAATACTGGCGCGCTGGTATTAAATGACTTATTGCCAGTGTTGTTTTCGGTATTTATTTTAGCGGGCTTATTACTGCCGCTACTAATTAACTTTGGTCTACTAGAGCTTGCTGGTACGTTAATGACCAAAGTAATGCGCCCTGTATTTGGTGTACCAGGTAGAAGCGCGGTTGACTGTACTGCATCGTGGTTAGGTGATGGCAGTGTGGGTATTTTGATGACTGCAAGGCAGTACGATCAAAAGCACTATACACAACGCGAAGCGGCTATTATCGGTACTACGTTTTCAGCGGTTTCAATTACATTTAGTTTAGTGGTGCTTGGGCAAGTTAAACTTGAATACCTATTTGCACCGTTTTACGCAACGGTATGTTTAGCCGGTATTGTTGCCGCTATTATTGTGCCGCGATTACCGCCACTGCGCTTTAAAAAAGACTTACTCATTGATGGCACTGAGCCAGATAGAGACGCTGAAACAATTCCGGGTCATAAAACTTTATTTGGGCATTCGTTAGATGTTGCACTAGCTAAAGCAGATAACTCAACGGGTGTTAAGGGCACTATAAAAGAGGGCGTACATAATGCGCTTGATATGGTGTTTGGTGTGTTACCTGTAGTAATGGCGGTAGGCACATTTGCACTGATCATTGCTGAGCATACGCCTATATTTCAGTATTTAGGTATGCCGTTTGTGCCATTTTTAGAGCTATTGCAAGTACCCGAAGCAGCCGCAGCGTCGCAAACTATTATGGTTGGTTTTGCTGATATGTTTATTCCGTCAATATTAGCAGCAGGGACTATTGAAAGTGATGTAACGCGCTTTATTATTGCCGCAATGAGTGTAACTCAGCTTATTTATATGTCTGAGGTGGGTGCACTTTTACTTGGCAGTAAAATACCGGTAAATATTTTAGAGCTATTTATTATATTTATTTTGCGAACGCTAATTACTTTACCTGTTATTGCGCTAATGGCGCATTGGCTAGTAGGCTAAATTAGCAAAAATATGATTTAGCGAATTGGTATTATTGAAAAAGCCCTGATTGATCAGGGCTTTTTTGTGGCTGTTGTATTTTTTATATTGGCGTTGGGCTTTATAAATTCCTGTTTTGCAGAGAGTCTAATCAGCGCAATATTACCAATGATAATGGCAAAAACAACAGCCACAATAATTACAATATGCCAAGTTTGCATCGCAGTATCACCTAATTTTTAGTACGTTTAAGTGTGACCGCTTTGCGCTATAACAGCAATTAATTTACTCCAAAAATACAATCAATAACCTTAAAAACGTCTCGCTACCGAAAGCGTTAAAAAGTTAAGCCCAGGGTTTGGCTCTTTAAAGCCTGCGTTTGAATAGTGAATAACGCGAAGGGCAACATTGGTGTGGCCAAAATCGGCTACAAGGCCTATGCGGTCTTCAAACTGGTAGTGAGTACTTATGTTTTTTCCAGCAAACTGCGTTTCATCAATCAGTGATACACCAATGCCTGCTTCTACATAAAATGGGGTGTTGTTAAAACTAAAAGCAGGAAATTGCAGTACAGGTGACATAGCAAGTACTAGGTTTGATTGTGTTTCATCGCCGTGGCGGTATTCCCACATGTTTACGCTGGTTTCAAAGTAAAAGCGTGCATCACCAATAAGGTTTTGCATACCAGGTGCATGATACTGATACGCAAGCTTAACGCCGTTTACGTTACCTTCGCCTTTGAGAAAGTCAACGGCATAACCGTGGTCCGATTGAGCAAAAGCAAGCTTGCCAAAAAGTGAAACTACTAATACAAAAGAGATAATAAGTGTTTTAAGTGACGTTTTCATAGGTGCCAAATGTTTGTTTGATTTAAGTTGATAACTAAATGATAAGGGCGGCCTGTTAACAATTACAATGAGGACAAAATGCCGGTTGTATATGAGCTGTTAATGGAATTTTCTAACTGCTTGAATTTATTTTATTTATTTTATTGGTGCCAATTGGGCATTAATAAGTTGCTTATTTGTGCCTTTTTTATTGCGTATAGTTCGCGTAAATTACAGCCATCTTAATCACACAGACATATACAATTATGAAACTCTTTAAACTATTCGTTTTAGCCACTGCTTTTTTTAGCAGTTCGTTATTTGCACAAGCTCAGCAATCACCAGATCAGTTACTTGAATCGGTAGCCGACAAGCTTTTTGCAGATATTGGCCAAGTAAACTCAAAAGGTACAGCCAGCAAAGACGCGATGGCTGCTATTGTTGAAAAACGTTTAATGCCACATATTGACGTTAAGTTTGTGTCGTTTAAATTATTAGGTAAACACATTAAAGGTATTGAGCGCGAGCAAGCTGTTCAATTTATAGATGCAGTAGAGCATTACTTAACAGGCACATACGCCGGTGCACTAATGAAGTACACGGGTCAAAAAGTAGTATTTGAGCGTAATAACGCAAAAAGTGACTCTGAGTACGCAACAGTTAATACGCAAATTATTGAGCCAAATGCGCCTACTATCGACTTAAGCTTTAAGCTTCGTTTAGGTAAAAACAATGAGTGGAAAGTATACGATATTGTTGCTGAAGGCATTTCACTATTAAGTGCTAAACAAAAAGAGATTATTCAACGCATTTCTGATGTGGGTTTAGAGCAAGTTATTAGCGAGTTAAAAAGTAAATAGACTATTTGTCTGGCTCTGATTAAGCCCAACTCCAACCTCAAAAACGGCCAATTACTTATGTACTTGGCCGTTTTTATATTTTTGCTAAGGACAATACCAATCCACAGTAATACTTAATCATTTAGAACAACTAAATAACGAAATTTTTCCTTGCTATCACACGGTTTTCTACCTCAAAATAAATCACTTAATTAAGCGAATTGTTATAATCCTAAAGGATTGTTGTTATTGCGTAATTTTGCGCTAGCAGCAAAACAAAGGTGTGCTAGAATATCGGCACTTTGATTAAGCGTGGTGTCAGCTTAAAACTGATATAACTTACCACCCCCAAGCCACACTGGAGTTGTGTTGTTTTAATGGAAAATGTACTGATTTGGCCAAAGGAATACCCATTACTTATTAAAGGACTGGTAGAACAAAACGGTGCCTTTATTTTAGATGCTTTGGAAGCTTGGCCTGCTTGTCGTTCTACAAATGAAGACGATGGTGTATGCACCACCGTGCTGCCACCTATTTATTATTTGGCATGGCTAACCCCGCTGGAGCCATTTGAAGAATGTTACTTTCAACATATCTCTGAATATGACGAAGACGCACAAGCGTATATTAGTGCGGTTAAAAGCCATTACTACGATAATGAATACACCCCTGAAAGCTTAGTGCTTATGCTGTGCCAGCGCCTTGAAAAATACGCAAGCGTGGCTGCACAAAATACCATAGATACGCCACTGTCTTTAGTCGATTTATTTTTTAGTAAACGCTACTTCACCTTAATTGAGCATGCGTTAAATAATAAAAGTAAACTCTCGGCAAAGGACACATTAGCGCTTTGGAAGGAAGTTGATTTTAGAGAGCGCCTAAGTGCGTTTATTCCAGAGTCTATTGCTGATTTAGATACTCTTTGTGAACTTGCCAGCGAAAAAGTGGCAGCGGGTAAAGACTATTTTACGCTGCTGACGCAGGTTTCTCCTGATGTTGACTCTGTTGTTCTCTTAGAAAAAGCTTTGCTTACTCATTTACGTAAAAAAACAGCTAAGCAAACAATGGCAATGCGTTTTATTGAGCAAGGCGCTACTGGTGTACTTGCTGATGAAAACAATAAAACAGCCTTTATGTGGGCGGCCGAAAAAGGCTTTGTAAATGTGGTTGAAACACTACTTGCAAAGCAAGACAAAAAAGCGACAGATAACTTAGGTAATACTGCGCTTCATTATGCTGTGTTTGCTAAAAATGAGTCGTTAATGGTGCTGCTTATTAAAGCCGGATACGATTTTAGAGCACGTAATAAAGAAGGTTTAAGCTGTTACCGTTTAGCGGTTAGTATTAAAGCTAATAACTTAGTTAAATGTTTAGAGCGTGACTTTGGTATTAAAGAACTTTCGCCAGAAGGGCAGTTCGATCGCATTAAAAAAGTGCATGTGCTACATGCTATTGTGACTATATTGCTGCCTTTACAGTTGTTTTTCTTTTTTGATGAAACCCTCTCAATTAAAAGTGAGCTGACGCTGGGTTTAACTATGACTGCGGTGATTTGTTTTTTCTTTGCGACCACATTAAAGCGCTGTGCGCTATATCCACATATTAAACACCCTTGGGGTTTATTTGTGCTTAGAGGCTTTTCGTTTATTAGCTTAATTGCTCAAATAGGGTTGGCGAGTATTGTGGTGCTAGCTGCCTTGAGCGACTTAGTTTAGCTAGTTTTAAACAGTTAAAAAAACGCGCTTAAAGCAATTTAAGCGCGTTTTTTTGTATATAGCGTTATTGTTAAGCCTTATTTACCCTGCTCATTTGCTGCTTTTTCTTCAGCTAATTCTTCTTTAAGCTTACGGATTTTTAAACCTTGTTCTTGTCCGCGGTGTCTTGCGTAGTAAGTACAGCCAATAAACATAGATGATGCAAATACCAGCTCTAACAACACCCAAATTAATTCATCAGGAGCGGCCCACAGCATAGTAAGCCCGTGGATAAAATAAAGCATTACAATAAAGTTAGCCCACGCATAGGTATATGTGTTGTCTTGAATTATGCCTCTTAGCGGCAGCAGTAAAGGAATGATAGGAAAAAACAATGACACCCAACTAGTATTACCGTCTAGAGGGGGGACAAAATACATCCACAAAGGAATAAGAATAAGTAAACCAACATAGCCAAATAGTGCTGCACGTTGAAATTTTACCGTAATCGGCTTTTTAGCTGGACTGTCAGCTCTATTCATTTAAGTTTTCTCGCAATGTGAGTAAGGCGTTTACCAACGCTTTGGCATATTTTAATTTCGTCTTTGCTTAGCTGTGCACTGTTAGCGCTGCCAGCGACGTGTGTTGCACCGTATGGTGTTCCACCGGTTTGTGTTGCGAGTAGTTCGGGCACATCATATGGCACGCCCATAAGCATCATACCGTGGTGTAATAGTGGCAAAGATAAGTTAAGTAAGGTTGCTTCATTTCCACCATGCATACTACTTGATGACGAAAATACACACGCTGGCTTATCGATTAATTGGCCTTTTAGCCACAAGTCGCTGGTGGTTTCCCAAAAGCTTTTTGCTTGAGAGGCCATCATGCCAAATCGAGTTGGTGTACCAAATGCTAAACCATCGCAATTTATTAAATCATCTTTGGTGATCACAATATCGTGCGCATTTTTAGCCACAAAGGTGCGAAGTAGTGCACTAGCACCTTGTTGCTCTATCGACTCTGCTATCTCGTGAGCCATTGCTTCAACTGAGCCGTGGCTTGAGTGATAAAGCACCACTATGGTTGCACTCATTATAAAACGCTTAGTACGTTTTCTGGTGGACGACCAATCGCTGCTTTGTTGTTATTAACTACGATAGGGCGTTCAATCAATTTTGGGTATTTAACCATAGCGTTAATAAGTGCGTCCTCATTTGTTTCATCTTTCAAATTAAGCGCTTTGTAGTCATCTTCTTTGGTGCGCATCATTTCACGTACGGATGAAAAACCAAGTTGGATTACAAGCGTTGAAATTTGATCATAAGTAAGAGGGGTTTTTAAATACTCTACAACACTTGGCTCTATCGCTTTACTTTGCAGTAGCGCTAGCGTTTCGCGTGATTTAGAACAACGTGGGTTGTGGTAAATAGTAACAGACATAAAATGATTCCAAAGTGTGAATTGCGTCTATTTTAGGGTAAGCGCTTGCAGACTTAAAGTCTTGCAAGCTCTTTTTGTAAAAGTCGATACTGGGTAAGTAGTGCTTTTAAACGTTGTTGCTTTACAAGTTCAGTTGGCTCTACGAAGTTAAGTGCTTTTTGTACTTCGTCTGCGGCTTTTAAATAAGCACCGTATTGAGCCAATACATCGGCGTTCGCTTCGTGATATGAGGCTAATTTATCTTGTTTTTTATACGCATCAGCAAGAAGTTGCTTGCCTAGGTTATGATCTGGCTTTTCGAGTAAAAAACTCTTCAAAATATTTTCGGCTAGTTCATATTGCTCAGCTTCAAGTGCTGCGTTGGCATAGTTAAGCGTAATTACCTGATTATTAGGGCGATACTGATTTAAATCGGCTAAAAATTTTACGGCTTCATCTGCCTTTTTTTGCGCGATGAGTAAATCGGTATGGGTATCTATATAAAATAGGTTTTTAGGATCGTTTTTTAAAAGCTCATCTAGTATTGGGGCTGCTTCATCAAGCTTTTTTTGATCAAGTAAGCTAATAGCTAAACCGTACTTTAAAGCGGTGTTATCGTAGCTATTTTCGCGAAGTCGTTTTCTAAATAGGTCTTCGGCGTTTTCTGGTTTGTTGTCGTAGCGCGCAAGCACGCGGCTTTTAGCTAAATTAAACTCAAGACTGGCACTCATATGACGCACAGGAAATTGCTCTGCACGCAAACGCACATCTGATACTCGGCTCTCTGGTAATGGGTGAGTAAGTAAAAACGCAGGTGGTTTATATTTATAACGAATTTGCGCGGCAAGTTTAGTTAAAAATTCGCTCGATGCACGAGCATCAAAGCCTGCATTGTTAAGCGTTTGCATGCCTATGCGGTCAGCTTCTTGCTCGGCTGAGCGACTATGCGTTAACTGACTAAAAGCAGATTGTGTTTGGCTGGCAGATATAATCGCAATACCCGCATCTGGTGCAACAACGGTTGCTAATATTCCGGCTATCATACCGGCAATAGTCAGCGCGCTGTTATCTTGTTGTTGCTGTATTCTTCGGGCTAAGTGGCGCTGTGTTACGTGAGCAATTTCGTGACCAAGCACTGAGGCAAACTGACTCTCGTTATCGGCTTGAGCTATTAACCCTGTGTGCACACCAACGTGTCCGCCATAAAAGGCGAAGGCATTTATTTCCGAGTTGTTTATCCAAAAAAACGAAAACGGAAAGCGTACATCGTTAGCATTAGCAACAAGTTTACGGCCAATAGTTGTAAGGTATTCATCTAGCACTGGGTCATTTATTACTGGTGATGAGCCTCGTATTTGCATCATCATTACTTCGCCAATGGCTTGTTCTTTTTCGAGTGGCAGTGCTTGTAATGCAGAAGTTCCTAAATCAGGAAGCGTAAAGTTGGTTTGCGCTTTTAAAGGTTCGCTTATTAATAAGCTAAACGTAAGCGCAGCACTGCATAAAGTGATAAATGCTGATTTTAGCTGCATTTTATTCCTTGTTAATTTGTTCGCCAATTGCAATTTTGGCTATGTCTATTTCGTCACTGCTTGCACGGCTGTCTTTTTCGCACAATTGGTATAGTTCTTTTATTGTGACTCCATCAAGCTTTACAACGTTCAATTCTCGCTGCAAAAAAGTAATAATTTTATGTACTACCTTGTGAGCATGTAAAATAATGGCTTTATCTGCTTTGTCGCCTCGTTCGAAATAAAAGCCAATAAACTTATGTAACTGACTTATTCTGATCAAGTTTTTCATTGAATGTGGGTCCCACACTCTAAATTCCATAAAGCGATTGTTTTTTATGTATTGATCAACAATAACATCTTTAGCATAAGGCTGTGCCCATAGCTCAAAGCCTCTGTCTGTAAATACTTGGTGCAGCGCAATACGTGGCTTATGTTTGGTATGTATTTCACCTAGGTTATCTTCATAGCCTTCTAGTAAATCTAAGTTCCAATTGCGTTTATCTAAAAGTTGTTTAACTGCATTGTCGAACCCATGATCTAAAATTCCTTCTGATTCGCTTATTGATGAGGCAACAAGGTGATAAAAAGGAGGTAGTTCGCCCCAATTAATCTGCTTTTTAAACCAATTAATCTCTTTGAGTGTTGGATTACTTGGTAGTTGCGCTTTATTATGCGTGCCAGGCATTAACTTATCCTTACTGCTAGTTATGTTATAAGGATAAACTATTGCAGGAATTGTTTTAACAAAAAGTTACAACGGTTTGAGTATATAAATACGTAGACCGTAAATATGCGACTTATTATTCATTTACTATACGGATAAAGTAGTTATGGTAGAGCGCGATTTAAAAGAGTTTAAGTGTCCTCAGCAATTTGTGCAGTTTAAGCTTGCGCTTCGAAGTGCACAGTCATCAAAACAACGCATCACTTTTAGTCTTAATAGAGGTGAAAGTGCGAACGACATTGAACGTTTTTTGCAAAAAAATGCTTATAGTTACAATTTTGATAAACAACGTGGGTTGTTATTAGTGGAGCCATTACATGTTTGAATACGTAAAAACATGGTACGAAAGGAAGTTCTCGGATCCTCATTCGTCTACCTTATTATTTTTATTATTGGTATCAGTTGCCTTACTTTACTTTTTTGGCGCGTTAATTGTTCCTGTGCTTGTTGCACTGGTTATCGCTTATTTACTAGATTGGCCGGTTGTTCATTTAGAGCGTGTTGGCTTAAAACGTTTTACTGCAACAATTATTGTAATGTTGATATTTATTAGCATTATGCTCACCCTTATTTTAGTTATTGGCCCAGTGCTTTGGAAGCAAACCAGTAACTTAGTGCAAGAAACACCGCATATGCTAGAGCAGGGGAAGTCTTATTTAATGGCTTTACCTGAACAATACCCAAGTTTAATTAATATAGAACAAGTACAAGCTATTGTTGCAACCGTAGAAGCTAAAATTATTGAGTTTGGTCAAGCGGTGTTATCGTTTTCACTTACGTCTTTAAAAGATGTTGTTGCTTGGCTTATATATTTGGTACTTGTGCCGTTACTGGTGTTTTTTATGCTTAAAGATAAGCTGGAGCTGACAGGGAGTATAGCTAAACTGATCCCGCAGCAACGACGCTTGATTTTACAAGTGTGGAACGAAATGAACCAACAAATTATGAATTACATTCGCGGTAAAGTATTCGAAATTTTAATTGTTGGTGGTGTGTCTTTCATTGCATTTACTGTTTTAGATTTGCGCTATGCAGCTTTACTTGGTGTGCTTGTTGGCTTTTCGGTATTAATTCCATTTATTGGCGCGGCACTCGTCACTATTCCGGTAGCGGCAGTTGCACTGTTTCAGTTTGGATTAGAAACGCAGTTTTGGACCATTTTAATTATTTATGGAATTATTCAGGCGCTTGATGGCAATGTACTTGTACCGCTGTTGTTTTCTGAGGCAGTTGATTTAAATCCGGTATTTATAATTGTCGCGGTATTATTTTTTGGTGGTTTATGGGGGTTTTGGGGCGTATTTTTTGCCATCCCGTTGGCCTCATTAGTAAAAGCGCTAATAACAGCTTGGTCGTCAACGCACGAAGAGATCAGCAAAGAGCTCAGTGAATAGTTAAGCAAACAGACTTTTAGTTTAAAAAAGCATAGTAAACGCACCTCTAGTGCTAATTGATTATTACTCATTACCTGTAAATTTATGTACTATTGGTAATAAGATATATTTTTTAGTAATAAGGTGCGTTTTTTAATGTCTGAGTTTTTATTGCACGATGAGCCAGTAAAACAAGTTTACCTTGATGCAAATGCAACGACCCCTGTGTTGCCTTGTATTGCTGATGTTGTTTCTCATACCATGCAAATATGTTTTGGTAATCCTTCAAGCCCGCACATCACAGGTATTCAAGCCAAGCATTTATTAGAACAAACACGTCAAAAGGCACGCACGGTTATTGGCGCAACTAATGGCGATATCCTATTTACCTCTGGTGCAACGGAGGGTATTCAAACTGCGGTGGTTTCTACATTAATTAATGCTAAAAAGCAGTCTATTAAAAACCCTGTATTATTATATGGCGCTACTGAGCATAAAGCGGTGCCAAATACACTCAAGCACTGGAATAGCGTACTTGACATTAATGCTGAGGTGCTTGCTATTCCGGTTGATAGTAACGGTATTTTAGATTTAGATTTTATCGCAGAGCATATTAATAACGCTTTGATGATTTGCACCATGGCCGTTAATAACGAAACCGGTGTATATCAAGATTTACCCGCTATAGAGCAGGTAATTCGTAGCCGTAACAAAAATGTATCGTGGATGGTGGATTGCGTGCAGGCACTCGGTAAACAAGCGCTCGCACTGAGTAATACAACTATTGATTACGCTCCTTTTTCGGGGCATAAGCTTTACGCACCTAAAGGTATTGGCTTTTTATATATTCGCAGTGGCAGTGCGTACACACCTTTTATAGCGGGTGGCGGTCAAGAAAGTGGAATGCGCTCAGGCACCGAAAATCTACCCGGTATTGCAGGGTTAAATAAACTATTTAGTATGTTGCTTGATAAATCAGATGATACATTTAAACCAATTAGCATACTTAACTCTTATCGAAGCCAGTTACAAAGCGCGATAAAAGACACCTTTGGCGATATTACATTCAATCATGATTTTGCTTATAGCGTGCCTACCACACTTAACTTTGCGGTAAACGATTTAACGAGCAAAGAAGTGATTGATTTATTTGATGCTGCAGGCATTCGCGTAAGTGGTGGCTCGGCTTGTAGTACAGGCGCATCAACAAGTTTTGTTTTAGATGCAATGGGTGCAAGTAAGTGGCAAAGTGAAAATGCGATTAGGCTATCGTTTGGACCTGCTGCAACACAACACGATATTGATGATGCTTGTGTGCGTATTCGCGCTCTTAAAGCAATACTTCAGGCTAACTGTTTAATTGTATCTGATAGCACTACACCACAACAAGAAGTGTGCGCACTTGGCCTTACTCAGTTTAGGCACCAAGGAGCATGTAGTTGGCTTTATGTAAGCGATGATAAGCGTGCAGTTATAATAGACCCGATTGTTGAGCTTATTCCGCGCTTTGAAAAAATAGCCAATACACAAAACTTAACTATATCAGCGGTGCTTAATACTCATCTGCATCAAGAGCGAGAGTCAGCGACTCATTTATTAACCAGCGTTCTTGCATCAAGAGTTGTAAAAGGTGAGGTTGATGCTTTAGGTTGGCCACTAAATGCAGAAAGTATTAGCTTAGCAAATGACGTACTTGAAAAAATAGCGACACCTGGGCACAGCAAAGATAGCGTAAGTTATTTATTAAAAAATAGTAATGGCGAAACGCGTTATTGTTTTTGTGGTGATTTAATTTTGCCTGCAGGGCTTGGCAATACATCGCTTATAGGTGGGGATGCAAAAGCAATGGCACGCTCTATTTTAGCAATAAGCGAGCAACTTAATAGCACTAGCATTATTTGCTCAGGGCACGACTACCAACAATGTTTTGCCATGAACTGGGCTGTACAACAAAACCAAACGCCATTACTCAATGCGTTAGTAAGCGGCAGTATTTCAGTTGATGAATTTACAATACAAAAGCAGCAGTACGACGCTTCAAAGCAAGTAAATAACACGCAATTGTGTGGTTATGTAAATGCATTGCCTGAGATTGATACACAGCAATTAAATTTTGATGACGCTAAAGCAATGTTAAACACCAGCGATGTGTATTTAATAGATACTCGGGAGCCGTATGAACATGGAGCAAATAATGTTGCTCAGTTATTTAATACACTTGATGAAAAAACATTAAATATACCGCTTAGCAGAATGGCAAATGCGGTATTTGAAGGGCAGTTAAGTAAAAATAACAACTATATTTTATTATGCCGCAGTGGTAACCGCTCAAAGATTGCTGCGAGCAATTTAATGCAGCTAGGGTACAAAACTGTTTATAACCTAAGTGGTGGGCTAGCGCTTAGTAATTAAGCAAAGATTGTAATTTATACAAAATCGGCTTTAGAGCCGATTTTTTGTTTTTAAGGTTTATTTGTTTGCAAGGCAAACAATTACAGTAATTAGTGAATAACTATGAAAAGTAATTAGCAGCGCTTATAAAAATTCATTAATATTTCATTTTGATTGATTAAGCTATGCCGTTGCCTTTAAAATTACAGGTAAATTAATTTATAAAATTTTTATGATACCGGTGTCAAAAGCTAAAAATTGCGTTATCATCTGCACATAAAATTATAAAAATAGCACTTTTTTTGCATTTTTAGTTATACTATTTGCGCTTTAATTTAGTGTGAATAAGTAGTATTAAGAGTTTTGCTTTTATAAAAAACATTTTTAAATCAATTGATTGAAAAAAATAGAGGATATTTCCATGTCTAACCGAACGCAACTAGCAAGTTGGCAAGCACTAGAACAAAGTGCAGCTAAGATGAAACAAACACATCTAAAAACGTTATTTGCACAAGATGACACGCGCTTTTCTCAGTTTTCTACTCAAGTACCAGGCGTATTATTCGACTATTCTAAGCAACTTATTGATAACGATGTTTTTGCTAACTTAATGTCGCTTGCTAAAGAATGCGATATTGCATCGTGGCGCGATAAAATGTTTAGCGGTGAAAAAATAAATATCACTGAGGATCGCTCAGTTTTGCATACGGCACTTCGTAATCGTGCTCACACTCCATTAATTGTTGATGGCGAAAACGTGACACAAGCCGTAGACAACGAGTTAGCTAAAATTAAAGTGTTTGTAGAAAAAGTTCGTAGCGGTAAATGGTTAGGCTATACCGGCAAAGCGGTAAAAGATGTTGTAAGTATTGGTGTTGGTGGCTCTAACCTTGGTCCACAAATGGCAACTGAGGCATTAAAAGCACTTGCTGATGATACGTTAAATGTTCACTACGTATCTAATGCTGACGGTGTACAAATTTCGTCTATATTAAAAGCCATTGACCCTGAAACAACATTATTTGTTATTTCTTCAAAAACATTTACGACGTCAGAAACCATGACAAACGCAAAAACTGCGGTTGACTGGTTTTTACAAACAACAAAAGATGAAAGTACAATTGCAAAGCATTTTGTTGCAGTAAGTACAAATTTAGAAAAAACGGCAGCCTTTGGTATTAGCGACGAAAACGTATTCACTATGTGGGATTGGGTTGGCGGTCGCTTTTCACTTTGGAGTGCGATAGGCTTACCAATTGCTTTATATTTAGGCTACGACGCCTTTGAAGCAATTTTAGAAGGTGCGTTTGAAATAGACGAGCACTTTAAATCTGCGCCGTTTGAGCAAAATATACCATTAATTATGGCATTGCTTAGTGTATGGAATACGAGCTTTTTAGGTTATACAGCGCAAGCTATATTACCGTACGATCAAGCACTGCATATGTTGCCTGCGTATTTACAGCAAGGCGAAATGGAAAGTAACGGTAAACACGTTAACTTTGCAGGCGAAACGGTACCTTATACTACAGTTCCAATTATTTGGGGCATGACGGGTATTAATGGCCAGCATGCCTTTTATCAGTGTTTACACCAAGGTAATGTAATTGTACCTGCAGATTTTATTGCATCAGTTAAGCCACAAGTGAATGTTGATAAGCATCACGATATTTTATTATCGAACTTCTTTGCACAAACAGAAGCGATGATGAGTGGTGTAGATGCAGCGCAAGTTACAGCTGATTTAACCGCTAAGGGTAAATCGCAAGCAGAGATTGATGAGTTATTAAATCATAAAATTCATCAAGGCAATCGTCCTACAACGTCTATGCTATTAGATACAGTAGATGCTAAAACAGTGGGCCGTTTAATTGCACTGTATGAGCATAAGATATTTTGCCAAGGCATTATTTTAGAAATATGTTCGTTTGACCAATGGGGTGTAGAGCTGGGTAAAGGTTTAGCATCTAAAATTGAGAGTGAACTCACTGATGATAGCGTGAAACACGCTCATGATAGTTCTACAAACGGCTTAATGGCGTACTATAAACAAAACCGTACGCAGTAAAAAATTCGCTTACGCAAGTAAGTAAACCGAGTACCTTTGAACGGGTAGCGCTGGAGTGCTTAGGGTCTGTATTTTTGTGAGAGGAGATACAGGGCCCCTAAGGCTCATTTAATAAGCGCAATGATAAACAATAATAATAAATCATCGATACAGAACAATTCAGCAGGCTTTTATTTAAATACAGCTATAAAAGCCATCTAATCTAGCAATAAATAGGCATACCCGCGCATATACAAAATGTACTGGGTATCACAACGTAGAGAGTAACTATGCTTAATCCTTTTGATATTATAATTTTTGGGGGCGGTGGTGATCTTGCGTTACGCAAATTGCTACCTGCAATGTACAGAGCATATCAAGAAGGTAACTTACCTGAAGGCTCACGTATCCTACCAACAGTGCGCGAAGAATCGAAACGTGCTGAATACATAGAAACAGCGCATAAAGCATTACAAGAATTTTTAAGCAAAGGTGAGTTTAACGCTAAAGATTGGAAAGCGTTTTCTACTTTTTTAGTGCCAGTGGTAAGTAATGTTACAGAAGCAGACGACAACTGGGATGTGCTAAAAGGCATTTTAGATGAGCACGAAAGCACTAAGTCTCGCGTGTTTTACTTATCGCTTCCGCCTGCTGTTTACGGCACATGTTGTGAAATATTATCGACTAAAGGTTTAATTACACCTACATCACGCGTTGTTGTTGAAAAGCCAATTGGTTATTGCGGTGATTCTGCTGAAGCAATTAATGGAAAAATTGCAGAGTTTTTTAATGAAGAACAAATTTTCCGTATTGACCATTACTTAGGTAAAGAAACAGTACAAAACTTAATGGCGCTGCGTTTTTCAAACTCATTGTTTGAAAATATGTGGGATGCTAAATCTATTGATAATATTCAAATTAGCTTGTCAGAAACGGTTGGCCTTGAAAGCCGCGCTGGTTTTTATGATAAAGCCGGTGCACTTCGTGACATGGTTCAAAACCACTTATTACAACTACTTTGCTTAGTTGCAATGGAGTCGCCTAATAAGCTTAACGCTAACAGCATTCGTAACGAAAAACTAAAAGTATTAGAAGCACTTCGCCCGCTTGTAGATGGTGATGTTGATGAAAATATTGTTCGTGGTCAATACGTACCAGGTGACTTAAACGGTAAAATTGTACCGGGTTACTTAGAAGAGCTAAATGAAGGTTCTAGTAAAACAGAAACGTTTGTAGCTATTCGCGCGCATATTGATAACTGGCGCTGGGCAGGTGTTCCATTTTACCTTCGTACGGGTAAACGTATGGCTAAGCGCTGTGCAGAAATTGTGGTTGAATACAAAAAAGTATCTCACAATATCTACGAAGATAACGTGGGTAATATCGAGCCAAATCGTCTTGTTATTCGTTTGCAGCCAGAGGAAACAATTCAACTAACGCTTATGTCTAAGCGCCTTGATAATCTTCAAATGCAACTTGAGCCAGTAACAATGAATATTGAGCT
The DNA here is from genome assembly GCF_014163785.1 of Pseudoalteromonas sp. SR43-7. NCBI lineage: Bacteria > Pseudomonadati > Pseudomonadota > Gammaproteobacteria > Alteromonadales > Pseudoalteromonadaceae > Pseudoalteromonas > Pseudoalteromonas sp. SR43-7. Next base: position 46,685 of record NZ_JACJDY010000026.1, read on the forward strand.
TTCACAAGCTTACAGCAATGGTTTCCACTCAGATGCGTACAAGCGTTTAATGCTTGATGCCGCTGCTGATAACCCGTCGTTATTTATTCACCGTGATGAAGTTCGTCAAGCGTGGAAGTGGATTGATCCAATCATCGACCGTTGGCAAGACAAAGGCAAGCCTGCGCTTTACCGTGCTGGTAGCTGGGGACCTGATGATGCTGATGAATTATTGGCAGAAAACAATCATGTATGGTTTAACACAGGCGATAAGGTATAAGCATGGCAACACTAGTTGAAAAGTTTTTTGATGATAAAGACGCGTTAACAGCTGAGCTTTCTGCAACGCTTGAGCAATCATTACGTGATGGCATTAAAAACGATGGCCGTGCTGTATTAATGGTGTCGGGCGGCTCGTCTCCTGCGCCCGCTTATAAGCATTTATCAACGCTTGATTTAGATTGGCAACATGTTGATGTTGCTATGGTTGATGAGCGTTGGGTAGACCCAAGCCATGAAAAAAGTAATGAAGCATTTATTAAAAGTACTTTATTACAAAATCATGGTATTGCTGCCAACTTTATTACTATGAAGAATGCTGCAGCAACGGCTCAACATGGCGCACAAGAGTGTGAAGCGGCTTATAGCGAGCTAAAAAGCCCATATGATGTAACTATTTTAGGTATGGGCCCAGATGGCCATACAGCGTCGTTATTCCCAAATGCAGACGGTTTAGAGCATGGTTTAACAACTGAGCAAACAGTATGTGCAATTAATGCGATACAAAGTGATGTGACGGGTAGTATTACTGAGCGAATGACGCTTACGTTAAATGCCATTGCGCAATCTAAAGTGGTTAAGCTTTTAATTAGCGGCGAAGAAAAACTCGCTGTTTATAAGCAAGCAAAAGCGGGCGGCGATGTGAACGACATGCCACTACGCGCTGTGCTTAACCATCCAAGTATCAATATTGAAGTATATTGGGCACCTTAATTTAGATGCCAATTTAACTTTTAAAGGCCGCTTATATAAGCGGCCTTTTTTATTTGCTTAAATTTAAGCCTAAACACTGCAAAAAAATAGCTTTGAACTGTTAACCAATGTTAATGAATAACTTTGGTTTGTATTAAAATCAACCACGAAGTGTGTTGTTTTTGAACAAAATTTATGAGTTTGAGCTGTATGTTTTTTAGCAACGTTCAGATTTAGTTAAATTTTATTTTTTCATGGTTGTTGTCATAAAAGTTTCCCTTCCTTTTTTAGCTCAAAAGCATTAGCCTAAAGGCATTAACAATGAAACATATAAATTAAAATAAACGGAGCAGTAACATGGCGGAGCAACAAGTACAGCCTTTACACAACGAAAAACATGCCAACACTAAAATTCAAAACGGCATCAATGTAGAATTCATGAAAACTCAACACTTAGTGCCAGTAGTTGCACATGAGTTTGCACGTGTAGCAAACGAGTTTCCAATGTCATTCGTTAAAAATAACGAAACCGGCACTTTTCAAGCAGTTGCTATGTTTGGCTTAGAGCCAGGCGAAAACCTTTTTGTAGAAGATGGTAAATGGACTGCAGCATTTGCACCTATGGCATCTACTCGTTACCCACTTGGTTTAGTTAAACACCCAGATCAAGATCAATACGGTATCGTAATTGACGAAGCAAGTGCGCTTGTTGGTGAAGACGAAGGTAACGCATTATTTGAAAACGGCGAAGAAACAGATTACCTAAAACGTCGTAAAGAAGCGCTAGTATCATTTATTGAGTTTTCTCAAGTAACTGAAGCGTTCACTAAATTCCTTGCTGATAAAGAGCTACTAATTGCGCAAACGCTAACAGTAGACATTAAAGGCGAGAAAAAAGACATCAACGGTATTTACCTTATCGATGAGAAAAAACTAAACGAGTTAAGCGATGCTGATTTCTTAGAGCTTCGTAAACGTGGTTACTTAGCACCAATTTACTCGTTCTTAACGTCTACTCACCAAGTAGCACGTTTAGCGCGTTTAAAAGCTAAACAAGCTTAATTACAAACACGTAAAATTTTAAAAAGCGCCTTAAGGCGCTTTTTTTATGCCATTAAACTCACTTTAGTTGAAATTAAGTCCGTAACCATTCACATTAGTTTGTAACTTCCCCATAAAAGAACTCATTATGAAAACACCATTATTAGCTATTTTTGCGAGCAGCCTTGTTGCTTTAAGTAATAGCGCAGTAGCTGCAGAGACTCCTTTTGCCATTGCGATTCATGGTGGGGCAGGGACAATTGAAAAAGCACGATTTACACCCGCTCAAGAAAAAGAGTATCGTGCAAAATTAACGCAAGCAGTAGAGACTGGTTATAAAGTATTACACCAAGGCGGCGAAAGCTTAGATGCGGTAATTGCAGCAATTGCAGTATTAGAGCAATCCCCTTATTTTAATGCAGGGCGTGGGGCGGTATACACCTACGATGGCGGGCATGAGCTTGATGCATCCATAATGGATGGTCGAAACCGTGAAGCAGGCGCAGTTGCGGGTGTAAAGCATATTGAGAGCCCAATTAACTTAGCACGTTTGGTAATGTATAACTCTGTACATGTAATGCTTAGTGGGCAAGGCGCTGAAGAGTTTGCTAAAGAGCAAGGTGTTGAGCTTGTCGAAAATAACTTATTTGATACCGAGCCTCGCTACAAAGCGCTTTTAAAAGCAAAACAAAAATTAGATAAAGCCAAAGCAACCAGTAAAGAGTACCAAGCCGCGCACAAAGCATTACCTAACTCTTACAAAATGGGCACGGTTGGCGCAGTGGCGCTTGATAAAAATGGTAATTTAGCGGCAGGTACATCAACAGGTGGTATGACCGCAAAACGTTATGGTCGTGTGGGGGATGCGCCGGTAATTGGGGCCGGAACATTTGCTGAAAATGAATCGTGCGCGGTATCGGCAACAGGGCATGGTGAATATTTTATTCGCTATAACGTAGCAAGCGATATATGTGCCCGAGTTAAGTACCAAGGTAAAACCATAGCCGAAGCAGGGGATGAAGTTATAAACGGTGTGCTTAAGCCTATTGGTGGCACTGGCGGCGTAATTATTATTGATACAAAGGGTAATATTAGCTTACCGTTTAATACCTCTGGCATGTATCGGGCAAGTAAATCGAATACGCAAGCGACCTACGTGGGCATTTTTAGTGACGAATAAGCCAACGTCATTTAATTTATTCAATGTAGTTAGCCCTGAAAATAATTGTTTAAAATAAATTTATTATTCACAGTTTAGTTCAATAGCAGCGTTTATATAACAAACAACCCCGCGTTATGCATTTTGTAGGATTAACCCCAGCCGTTTAATTTGATACAATTACGGCTCTTTAACTAATTTTATAAGGTATGCGGGTGGTAAACCTAGGTCAGTTGTTTGGCGAGCTAAAAACGTGCTTAAAAAAAGATCAATTCATTTTCAAAAAACGCTTACATGGCGTAAAAAAAATAACCGATGAAAACAAGCATGCCAACGCGCTTGAAAAAATAGCGGCTGATATAACCCGTAGCCAAGAATTACGTGATAAACGCTTAGCTGGCCTCCCTAAAGTGACTTACCCTGAGCAATTGCCGGTAAGTCAAAAAAAGGAATTAATTAAAGACGCCATTGCAAATAACCAAGTGGTTATTATTGCCGGTGAGACGGGCTCAGGCAAAACAACGCAAATACCTAAAATGTGTTTAGAGCTTGGTCGTGGTGTTGATGGTTTAATTGGTCATACGCAACCACGTCGATTAGCAGCGCGTACTGTGGCTAATCGTATTGCTGAAGAAATGAAGTGTGAACTTGGTCAGCAAGTTGGCTTTAAAATTCGTTTTAGCGATCAGGTATCTAATAATACGTATATTAAATTAATGACCGACGGTATTTTGCTGGCTGAAATTCAGCAAGACCGTTTTTTAAATCAATACGACACGATTATTATTGATGAAGCGCATGAGCGTAGTTTAAATATTGATTTTATTTTAGGTTACTTAAAAAACCTGCTTCCAAAACGCCCTGATTTAAAAATAATAATTACCTCAGCGACTATCGATCCTGAGCGTTTTTCAAAGCACTTTGATGATGCGCCCATTATAGAAGTATCGGGTCGTACTTTCCCTGTTGATGTGCGCTACAACCCTATTACTGATATTAATAAAGATGATATGGAAGCGGAGGGCGATCAGCTACAAGGTATTTTTGATGCCGTTGATGAGCTGTGCGCTGAAGGCCCTGGCGATATTCTCATATTTTTAAATGGTGAGCGTGAAATACGCGATACCGCAGATGCACTTAGCAAGCGTAATTTAAAACACACCGATGTATTGCCACTTTACTCGCGTTTATCTAACGCAGAGCAAAACCGTATATTTGCGCCGCATTCTCGTCGTCATATTATTTTATCGACTAACGTAGCCGAAACGTCACTCACCGTGCCAGGTATTCGTTATGTAATAGACCCAGGTACTGCGCGTATAAGTCGCTACAGCTATCGTACAAAAGTACAGCGCCTACCAATAGAGCCTATATCACAAGCAAGCGCCAATCAGCGTATGGGCCGTTGTGGACGTGTTGAAGCGGGTATTTGTATTAGGTTGTACTCTGAGGATGATTTTTTATCACGTCCAGAGTTTACCGACCCTGAAATACTGCGTACTAACCTTGCATCTGTTATTTTACAAATGTTGGCGCTAGGGCTTGGGGATATGGCGCAATTTCCGTTTGTACAAGCGCCAGATAGCCGCAATATTAATGATGGCCTAACATTGCTTGAAGAGCTACAAGCGGTAAAACCAGCTAAACGCGATAGTAAAACCAGCCTAACTCAATCGGGCAGGGAGCTTAGTCGATTACCCGTTGACCCACGTTTAGCAAAAATGGTGCTAACAGCCCATAAACTTGGCGCATTGCGTGAAGTGATTATTATTGTGGCGGCGTTGTCTATTCAAGACCCACGTGAACGCCCACAAGAAAAACGTGCTGCTGCCAATGAAAAACACGGTCGTTTTGATGATCCAGATTCTGATTTTATCGCTTTTTTAAACTTATGGAATTACCTAGAAGAGCAGCAAAGCGAGCTGACTAATAGCCAATTTAGAAAGCTGTGTCAAAAAGACTTCTTAGCCTATATGCGCCTGCGTGAATGGCAAGATATTGTTTATCAAATAAGTACTGTGTGTAACGAAATGGGCATGAAAGCAACCAGCCAAGCGGCTGATGGCGAACTTGTTCACAAAGCGTTGTTAAGCGGGATGCTAAGCCATATTGGCTTTAAAGATGAAAAACAAATATACAAAGGCGCACGTAATAGTCAGTTTCATATTTTTCCGGGTTCAGGTTTATTTAAAAAGAGCCCTAAATGGATCATGTCAGCGGAGCTGGTAGAGACAAGTAAGTTATATGGCCGCACAAATGCAAAAATAGACATTAACTGGGTAGAACCATTAGCACAGCACTTAGTTAAACGTAGTTACACAGAACCTCATTGGGAGAAAAAGCCAGGTGCGGTAATCGCGTTTGAACAGCAAACTTTATACGGCTTACTTGTTGTAAATAAACGCCGCTGTGTTTATAGCAACATAGACCCTAAAGTGAGTCGAGAGCTTTTTGTGCGCACTGCATTAGTTGAGCAAGAACTGGGCTTAAACGAGGGCTTTTTAGCGTTTAACCGTGAGCTAATAGAAGATATTCAAGTTCTGGAAAATAAGTCACGTCGTCGTGATATTTTAGTTGATGAGCAAACGTTGTTTGAGTTTTACGATAAAAAAATACCCAAAGAAATTAATAACCGCGCTGCATTTTTAAAATGGTATAAAACACAAAAACAACAAAATAAGCATTACTTACACATGACTCGTGAAGAGTTAATGCAGCATGGTGCAAGTAATATCACTGAGTTTGACTACCCTGACACATGGCAGCAAGACAATATTATATTGCCGCTTGCTTATCATTTCGACCCAGGCCAAGCAGTTGATGGCGTTGCGGTACAAATACCGGTCGCGCTTTTAAATCAAGTACAAGAAAGTGGTTTTGACTGGCACATACCAGCATTTAGGCATGAGCTAATAAGTGGGCTTATAAAGTCATTGCCTAAATCGCTTCGTCGTAATTTTGTGCCAGCACCAAATTATGCTGATGCAGTGCTGGCAGCTATTGAGCCAATGCAAGGTAGCTTAATTGATGCTTTAGCCACGCGTTTATTAAGAATGACAGGTGTGAGGGTTGATCCTGAGGCGTGGGATTTAACCGCACTTGCACCGCATTTACGATTGCAGTTTGAAGTACGTGATGAGAGCGATAAGTTACTTGCACGAGGACTTGATTTAGCCAAGCTCAAAGCAGAGCTGCAAGGTGAAGTAACCGAAACACTCTCTAAAGTAGCCGATAAAGGCATTGAAAAGTCAGACCTAACACAATGGGATTTTGGTGAGTTACCCGCTTCATACGTTAAAAAACAAGGTCAATATGAGATAAAAGCATACCCTGCGCTGGTGGATAAAAAATCAGCCGCTGCAGTGGAGCTTTTTGATAGCGAAGCAAAAGCGCAGCAAGCACATCAACAAGGTTTGCGCCGTTTAGTACTATTAAATGTGCCATCGCCAATTAAGTACTTACAACAAAATTTACCGAATAAGGCAAAGCTGGGTTTGTACTTTAACCCATTTGGTAAAATAGCTGATTTAATTGATGACTGTATTGCCGCAGGTGTTGATAGCTTATTAGTAAAACACGGTGATATACGCGACGAAAAAGCATTTGAAACAGTAAAAGAGCAAATACGCGGTGAGCTGGGCGATGCCGTTGTATCGATTGCAACGCAAGTTGAGCAAGTATTAAGTATTGCTCATGCCCTGCATAAAAAAATGAAAGGGCGCGTTGATTTAACCATGATAACCGCGCACGGCGATATTAAGTCACAGCTTGAGTCACTTATATTTAAAGGTTTTGTGAGCGCGCATGGCGCAGATAAAATAGCGGATTTAATTCGTTATTTAAAAGCGATTCAAAAACGTTTAGAAAAGCTGCCAGTGGATCCAAATCGTGATAGGTTATGCGTACTAGAGCTAGATAAAGTTGCGCAAGAGTATAAAAAAGTAGTTAATAAAACGCCTAAAGGGTTGCCTATACCACAAGAGGTAACCGCTATTTTTTGGATGCAACAGGAGCTTAGAGTGTCGTTATTTGCTCAAACACTAGGAACGCCTTACCCAATTTCAGCCAAGCGGGTACTTAATGCGATAAAAGAGATAGAATAAAACTTGCATTTTCTATTAAGCTTAGTACCTTAATAGAAGGATTTATTTTTGTTTTGAAAAGGAAGCGACATAGCTATGTCCTCATCGATTGAACATAAAACAAAGCGACTTTTAGTGGTAGATGACGAGTATTTTAATTTTGAAATGCTCAAAGCCGCACTAGCGTCGAAATTTGATGTTAGTTACGCAGATTCAGGGCAAAGCTGCCTTGCGTCAGCAATTGCGAGTCCGCCAGATATAATTTTGCTTGATGTTTGTATGCCTGGTCTTGATGGTTATGATACATGCCGAATGCTAAAGCACACACCTGAAACAAAAAATATTCCTGTTGTTATGGTATCGGGCCTAGAGTCCCCATCTGAAAAACAAGCAGGGTTTGATGCTGGTTGTAACGCGTATGTTGTAAAGCCATTTTCAGTGGGTGCTTTGTTGGAAGAAATTAACACGGTTGTTTAGAGGTAACATATGTTTACTGATGATAAGCGAAATTTTAGACGCATGCAGATTAACACGCCTGCAAATTTAACAACGATAGAACCAATAGCGGGTTTAAGTTTTGCCGCAGAGTGCGTGGATTTAAGTGCAACAGGTTTATCAATTCATTTAGATGAATTGCTTGAACCTAATACCTTACTGACGGTGAACATTGATTCGACTCATCCAAGTATTGCGCCTTTAAATGCAACTGCAAAAGTAATACGTGCCAGCAAAGAAGATGATGGCACGGTAACAGCAGGTCTTGAAATCATTGAGTTTAACTAAATCGAATTCAGTTAAACTCAATAGTAGATATTAAAAAACCTTACAGATTAAGCCTTTTAAGTAAAAGCCTTCAGGGTAGCTGCCAGCAATTGGGTGATCGGCTGCCTGGTTTAATCGCTCCATTATCAGTAGGTCTTTACCTGCATCAAGTGCTGCATCGGCTACTACTTTTTGAAACAAATTTTGTTCCATTAAACCAGAGCATGAGAATGTTAATAGTGTTCCGCCTGGTTTTAGTATTTGCATGGCAATCATGTTGATATCTTTATAGCCACGACACGCTCCCGTTAACTGCGCTTTATTATCAGCAAATTTTGGTGGGTCCATTACGATAGTATCAAACTGTCTGCCTTCGTCGCGGTATTGGCGTAATAATTTAAATACATCCTGCTTAACAAAGCTCACTTTGTTTAAATCTAAGTTATTATGCTCAACATTACGCTTTGCTGTATCTAAAGCGGGTTGCGATACATCTACGTTAGTTACATGCTCACATCCACCACGCAGGGCATACAACGAGAATGTACCTGTGTAACTAAAGCAGTTAAGGACAGTTTTACCTTTTGAGAAGCGCTCAAGTGCAGCACGGCTGTCACGCTGATCTAAGTAAAATCCTGTTTTGTGACCTTCAATTATATCAACTTCGATTTTTAAGCCGTTTTCTTCAATAAGTACGGGCTGTGTTGGTTCATTGCCCCAAAGAGCGCCTTTAATTGGCTCTAAGCCTTCTTTAGTACGTACATCTACGTCAGAACGCTCATATATGCTAGAGCCGGGGAAAATAGACATCAACGCACCTACAATCTCGCCTTTATGGCGCTCGGCACCGGCACTTAATAGCTGGCACACTAATACGTTATCAAATTTATCTATAGTAACGCCTGGTAAGTAATCAGACTCAGCAGCACATAATCTAAAGCCCGTTAACCCGCCTTCTTCAATAACTTGGCTACGGGCTTCTAATGAGCGACGTAAACGGCGTTCAAAAAAGTGTTGATCGATGACTTCTTTTTCGTCAAAGCTCCAAACACGTGCACGAATTTGTGAGTGAGGGCTATATGCAGCAGTTGCTAAAAACTTACCTTCGCTGTCGTGAATCGTTACTGTGTCGCCTAATCCAGGTTTACCTTTAATTTTTTTGATGGCTTTTGAAAATAACCAAGGGTGTTTTCTTTTTAATGATTTATCGCGACCAGCTTGTAGGTAAACGGCAGATGACATAAGGCTTCTCAGTAGTAATAAATAAGCACTGTATTTTAGTCAAGCAAGGAGCAACATACAATGAATGTTTTGCAAGGGTGGCATAAAGCACGGTAAAGTACGGATAATTCATTGATTAATTAGCTTTTTGGAACCTAACTTTGTCTGACGTCGCTTTAAGCCCTGATTTAGAAATACTTAACTCACAATGTAGAGGGTTTATCGCCTCTTTAGTGCATGCCGATGTTGCTCATGACATTACTCATATAGAGCGAGTGGTGCGCGTTGCAATACAGTTATGTAATGCGGAGCAGGCAAACATGTCAGTAGTATTACCTGCAGCGTGGATGCACGACTGTGTGGCGGTGGCTAAAAACCACCCTGATCGTGCAAAAGCCTCTACTATGGCAGCTGATAAGGCATTGGAGTTTTTAAAATCGATTAATTATGACGAGTCACTTTTTGATGAGATTCATCATGCAATTGCAGCACATAGCTTCAGCGCAAATATAAAAATTAAAACAGTTGAAGCGCAAATAGTACAAGATGCCGACAGAATGGATGCATTGGGCGCTATTGGCGTTAGCCGGTGCATGAAGGTTGGTGGCTCAATTTCTCGGTTATTATATAACCCAAATGACCCTTTTTGTGTTGAACGCGAGGCTGATGATAAAACATACACGCTTGATCACTTTTTCATAAAGTTATTACATATTGCCGATAGTATGAATACCCCATCAGCTAAAGCAGAGGCGAATAGACGAACAAGGTATATGCATGAGTTTTTAGAGCAATTAAAGTCAGAAATTGGTGAGTAACGTGAATAATACAAGCATACCGAAATTATCTGGCATTGATCATTGCCATTTAAATGTTGATAACTTAGCTAATGCCGTTAAGTGGTATGAGCGGGTTTTAGGTTTTAGCGTAGTGCCAGAACTTGCCTTTTGGGATGAGGATGGGCGAGGCCCTTTAACGCTTGAAGATGCTTGTTCAACCACTCGTTTAGCATTGTTTGAAGGAGAGGGGCGCAGTAAAGGGATTGCATTTTTGGCCTCAGGGGATCAATTTATTCAATGGCGTATTCATCTTGAGAGTTTAAATATAAAAGTAGTTTTAGCAGATCATGGTGTAACGTTTTCTATGTACTTTAAAGACGAAAGTGGCAATAGCCATGAAATTACGTCACATGACTATCGTTATATAAAATCTTGTTACCCAAATGTTGAGCTTGGCTCTCACAGTGCTAAAAAGAATTAGCTTTCTTGATTTGCATTTTTTATAGCAATAATATCGTCTAAGTTTTTTACTAATAGCTCGATTAGAGCGGGATCGAAATGAGTTCCTGCTTGCTCTTGCATATGCAAAACTGTTTTCTCTACGCTCCAAGCCTCTTTGTAAGGGCGTTTTGAGGTAAGTGCATCAAATACGTCAGCTATAGCAACAATTCTACCTTCAACTGATATTTCCTCGCCTTTGATCCCGTTAGGATAGCCTGAGCCATCCCATTTTTCGTGGTGTTCAATTGCAAGTGTATGTGCAAGTTGTAGTAAAGGAGATGATGAGTTTGCTAAAATTTGCGCGCCAATGGTGGCGTGTTCTTTCATATGATCAAACTCTTCAGAGGTTAACTTTCCAGGTTTGAGTAGGATAGCGTCAGGAATACCTATTTTTCCTACATCGTGCATTGGGGCGGCTTGACGTAGAAGTTCTGCTCGTTGCTCATCCATACCTAGTGCTAACGCTAATACTTTACTGTATTGGCTCATGCGCACTATGTGTTCACCCGTGTCGGTGTCTTTATATTCCGCTGCACGGCCTAGACGTTCTACTAAATCTACATGAGCTTGCTTTAATTGCTCTGCTTGTACTAGCGACAAGTGAGTATTAACCCTTGCCCTTACAATGGCAGGGCTTATTGGTTTAGTAATATAATCTACTGCACCTAACTCAAAACCTTTGTATTCATCGCTTTCATCGCCAAGCGCAGTTACAAAAATAATTGGGATGTGTGATGTTTTAGGATTTCTCTTAACTATTTGGCATACTTCAAAGCCATTCATATCTGGCATCATTATGTCGAGCAAGATTAGCTTTGGTAGCTCTTTTTCAAGTAGTGCTAGTGCGGCATCACCCGATTTAGCAAACGACATACGATATTGATTACCTAACACTTCGCGCATTACTTTTAGATTTGCAGGCTCATCGTCAACAATTAATACCCGCGGCCTATCTGTCGTAAAATCCATTAATTAATACTCATTGTTTGTTAGTTTTTCAAGTAAGGTTTCTAGTATTACGTGTGCTTTATCAAAATCAAATTCATCAAAGGCTTCGGCTATATCATCAACTTCATTTTGAAAGGTAGAAGGTGCGCCGCGTTGCAACTTTGCGAGTAGTTCATCATTTAATTCTGCGTTTTGCGCATCTTGATGAAGTGTTTCACACAATTGCTTAATCTCATCTATTGATAGAGTGTCGGAGCTATCATCTTCAGGCGTGCTATTTGGCTCATCGCAAGTATTTGATGACAGTAGTTGCGTTATAATAAGTAGTTCGTTTTTGATATCGTCTAAAAGACTAATAACTTTAGCATCACTTTGATTGTGCTCTAAATCGGTTAATAACTTCATTAACGTTGTTAGCCCTAAGTTACCAGCAACACCTTTGAGTGTGTGAATGAGGCTATCGACATCTTTTATGTTTGATAATTTATCATTAAATAATCTCTCAAACCGCTTATCACTATCACTAACAAACTTAGTAATCTCTGTAAGTTGCTTACACTTAGAGCCCCAAAGTGCTAATCCTTTTTCAAAATCTATATGCTGCGCTTTAGGATCGCTTTGCGATATAACCATTTCTTTTGCAATACCAAGCCCCAGCACTTGCGCTATTTCTTGGTTAAGCTGGTTTATATCGACGGGTTTATTGGCAAAGCCATTCATGCCTGCTTTTTTAGCCGTAAGCTTATCTTGCTGTAATACGCTTGCTGTGAGCGCGATAATTGGCGTGTACTTTAGCTGCCTTTGGTTTTCTATTGCTCTTATTTTTTGTGCTGCTTGTATGCCATCACACAATGGCATATGTATATCCATTAATATGACATCAAAGTCTTGCTCTTCAAATACTTTAATCGCTTCAAGTCCGTTTGACGCTTTGGTAACTGAATGCTGATCGCGTGACAGAAGCAAAGACAGTAGTTCTGTATTTTGCTCTATATCATCAACTACTAGCACTCTAAGTGCAGGCAGTTGTGTGTGTAGACCATCAAAATAATCTATTTTAGATTCGTCACCTAAAGTAAGCGGCAATGAAAAGTAAAAACAGGTGCCTTTACCTAGCTCACTTACTAAGTTTATTGTTCCGCCCATAAGCTCTACAAGTTGTTTACTTATGGTTGTACCAAGGCCTGTACCACCAAAGCGGCGAGTAGTAGTGCCATCGGCTTGTTCAAAAGGTTGAAATACAGCTTGAATACGATCTTTTGCAATACCAATTCCGGTATCTTGCACTTCAAAAAACAGATGCTGATTTTGTGTCATGCCAACGGTGACCGTAACAGAGCCTTCTTCGGTGAACTTAATCGCGTTACCAATTAGATTAGTGAGTACTTGTCTGAGTCGATCTGGGTCGCCGTAGTACGTAGAACTTACTGATTCTTTAATATGGAGTTTAAGTTCTAAATCTTTCTTTTTAGCCTCTAACCAAAAAGTAGAAATAATACTGTCTATCACTGGTTTTAAGCTAAAGTGGACTGGCTCAATGGTCAGCTTACCGCGTTCTAGTTTTGCAGAATCGAGAATTTCATTTAACAATCTTAGCAATGAACGCGCTGCATTATTTACGGTAACCAAGTGCTTTTGTTGTTCTTGATCAAGTGGGGTATCCATTAATAGATCGCTAAAACCTATTATAGAATTCATTGGGGTGCGTATTTCATGGCTCATATTAGCCATAAAAGATTGCTTTGCATGAGCAGCTTCTTCAGCTTTAAATTTAGCTTGCTCTAGTTTTTCTTCATATTCTTTGCGTTCAGTAATATCGACTAAAACACCATCAATCCACTTTGGGTTGCCTTGAGCATCAAAGTCGATACTCCCTTTATCTAACAACCACAAAATTTTGCCATTTCTATGTCTAATTCGGTATTCAATAGAATATTGAGACTTTGCATCAACAGCTTTAGTGACTTCATCAACTATTTGTTTTTGGTCTGATTTCAAGACTAAGTCATTAAACTCGATACAATGCTCTGTAAACTCATTTGGGTTATACCCTGTAAGCTCAATTATATTTGGACTAATAAATAACATAGTCCAGTTGTCATCAAACTTGCATCTAAACGCGACTCCGGGCATGTTATCGATAAGAGAGCGGTATTTTTGTTCTTTCTCTTCTAAACTTTGCTGCAAAGCGCGTTGTTCGGTCAAGTCGGTGATAAAGCCAACATATAAAGGGTTATGGCCCGGCTGATTTACTTCGCCTATACCTAAGCGAATAGGAAAAACATGTCCGTTCATGTGTTTTGCATATACATCACGGTTTATGCCTATTATTTTACCTAGATCAACATTGTGAGCATTTAAGAGGTATTCGTCGTGGTGCTTGGCAATGTTATCGTCCATTAGCATTTTTACGTTTTTGCCTTGAACTTGGTTTTCTTGCCAGCCAAAAATTTTACTTGCGGCTTCATTAAAACTTAAAATAATACCAGCATGGTCAATGGTAACAATGCCATCTATAGCGGTACCTAAAATAGCATTTAGACGGGATTCTTTTGCCGACTTCTCCTCAAGTAGCATACGATAGCGAACCATACCATTTATTACACCAACCACGCTTGTAATCGCGATAGTTGCTGTGGCGACTGCAATGGCGATAAAAGTTAGTCCTGCGGTTGCGTTAGCATCATCATAGATTAGTGGCGATGTAGCTACAAAACGTGTAGCGGCCATACCCATATAGTGCATACCAGCAACAGCACACCCTAAAATAACAGCGCTAATTGAGTTATTTTGAAGAGGTGATAAAGAGGGTAAAAAACGCTCAAGATTAAAGCGACTGTAAAGGGCTATAAAGGAGAGGGTTACAGCAACAATGATTGATAACGCAAATATCAATGGATCATATCTAAGTAAAGGAGCAAGATCCATTGCAGCCATGCCGCTATAATGCATAGTGCCAATGCCAGCTCCTAGTAACACGGAGCAAATCGACAATACTTTTAGATTCCCTTTACTATTTACTAGCATTGATACAGCGTACTGACATGCTATAAATGCTGGTATAAAAGAAAGGAGAGTGATTGTTGGATCATAATCAATATTAGTACACAGTGAAAAGGCAAGCATACCAATAAAGTGCATACTCCAAATACCAGCCGAAAAAACAGTAGCAGCGGTCACATTTGCTAAACGTTGGTAGCTAGGAAATTGAGTTTCTTTTGCGAGCTCTATAAGTCGAATGGTGAAAAAGGCTGCAAAAATAGCAATTAGCAATGACATTGAAACTAATAGAGGATCGTAAACGCCATTAATGATTAAGCTAGGATCTTGGTCTGTGATAAAAAAAGCTGATAACATAATGGCTCAAAATATAATCTTTATTTATCAAGTCTAATCTAATTAATTAATAAATAAACCGTTAATTCAATGAAGTGAATAAAATAACGAATTTATTACTTTTAGTTTTCTTTTATTTATCAGGGATTAGTTTTTTAGTTGGTGTTTTTTATTCTAATGTATTGCCTGTCACAGGACTAAGTTAGATTTATATGGTCATATTTAAGTTTCTATCGAGTAACCTTAAGAAAACTAATGAATTGGCTTAACTAAGCGAAAATTACACTTTATTTGGTTTTATTAATTGCTGGTGAATTTTCTCGTAGCAATATCATTAATGAGTATGAAAGTGTTTGAATATCAGTTAAAGAAAAGTATAAAACGTAAAACGGTTGCCATTAAAGTACATAACAAAAAGGTGACTGTATATGCCCCTCAGTTTGTTAGTAACAAACACATTCAAGAATGGCTTTTTGATAAGCAGGTGTGGGTAAATGCTCAATTAACTAAACAGCACAATATTGCTGATAACAGACAGAACCCGCTCAAAGACAAACAAATTTTAATCTTTGATAGCATTGTAAACATAGAATTTAAGCAAGGTACTAAGTCCGAAGTACTAAACTGTAACGACAGCTTGCTTATTACACACTCTTCGCGCGTTAAAAATACTTCGCAAAAATATCAGCAACTTCTTGAAGAATATTTAAAAGAGCAACTAACTGCATATATAGAAATGCGTTTAGCGTACTTCTGCGCACAAATGGGTGAAGAATTACCTACGAGTCTAAAAGTAGCTATTTATAAGCGAAAGTGGGGAAGTTGTAATAGTAAGCGAGAGCTAACATTTAATTTGCATTTAATCGGAGCGCCTTATCATGCTATTGATTATGTGATTGTCCACGAGTTAGCGCATTTACGTCACTTAAACCACAGTAAAGCTTTTTGGCAACACGTTGAGCATTTTCTTCCTAATTATAAAGCATCATCAACATGGCTAAAGAAAAACAGTATGAGTTTACAATGGGTGTTTTGAAGTTAACCTGAATATAGGAATATAGGAATATAGGAATAGTAGAGAAGTGGTGGAGGGAGCTGGATTCGAACCAGCGAAGGCTGAGCCGTCAGATTTACA
>NZ_JACJDY010000027.1:0-57348 GCF_014163785.1 Pseudoalteromonas sp. SR43-7
TGTTTAAAGTACTTATGGCAAACTGATGTCTCAGGCATAGCAGTTGTGACTTATGTGGGTTGTGGTGATTTACATAAGATCATAAATTGCTGTGCCTGTCACGTTTTGGGGATTCGTCAGCCCAAAGGGTTCTTTCTAGGGGCTATTTACTCTTTGTTGCTCGGTTTTTACTTAGCCCACTAGGTTACAAACCTCGCGCCGCGATTAAATAGCCCCTAGTTTGAACAAATTTTAATCCGAAAAGATCAACAGACCCTAATACTTTAGTTAAACAATATCAAAATACGATGTCATATAGCTAAACAGCCTGAAACAAAAAAGCCGAACTTATTTTACTAAGCTCGGCTTTTAAAAGTACATTGTTTAGCAATTATGCACTTGGGTATTCGCGGTACGCACGCTCTATATTTTTAGCCTGCTTTTTAGAAATACCTAAATGAGCAAGCGCTACACGTAAACGAGCACGTGATAAGTCAGAGCCTAATATCTCCATTGCATCAAGCACCGACGTACTTGATGTTTTGCCTGTAATTGCAACAAAAATTGGCTCTAAAAAGTCTTTAATTTTAAGCTCGTGGAATGTAGCCACTTCTTTTGCAATTGCAAAAATAGCGGGCTTATCAAAGCTACGTAAGCCTTCTAGCTGCCATACAAAAAATTGTAGTGCTTGGCGTATTACGTTTTCGTCTGCTTTACCAGCTGTTAATAGCGCAGGGTCGTAAGTTGGAATACCACCTACAAAGTGCCCTGCCAGCTCAACCATATCCGAAAGGGTATTAATACGCGTTTTAGCCTCAGGTAATACTTTAGCTAACATTTCACCGTTAAACTTCCAATCAACAAAGCGCTGAATTAACTGCTCGTCGGTTAGATTTTCGCGGATCCACATGCCGTTTAACCAGCTTAATTTATCCACGTCGAATACTGGGCCACCAAGCGATACGCGCTTCATGTCAAAGTTTTCAATCATTTCATTGAGTGTGAACTTTTCACGCTCATCTGGCATTGACCAACCCATACGACCTAAGTAGTTAAGCACGGCTTCTGGCAGGTAACCCATTTCTTTATAGTAGTTAATAGACGTTGGGTTTTTACGCTTAGATAGCTTTGATTTATCTGGGTTACGTAGTAATGGTAAATGACCAAGTACTGGCGCTTCCCAACCAAAGTCTTCGTAAAGTTTTAATAACTTAGGTGCTGAGTTAATCCACTCTTCGCCACGGAAAATATGACTAATTTGCATATGGTGGTCATCAACTACGTTCGCTAAAAAGTACGTTGGGAAACCATCCGCTTTTAAAAGCACTTGCATGTCTACGTTTTCCCACGGGATCTCAATTTCATCTCGTAGGTAGTCGTTAAACTTAAATGTGCCTTCGCTTGGGATTTTCATACGTATAACGTAAGGTTTGCCTGCCGCTAAGTTTGCTTTAATTTCTTCATCTGTATGGTTTAAACCACGACCGTCGTATTTAGGGCGCAAGCCTTCTGCCATTTGCTCTTCACGCATTTGATCAAGCTCTTCGCTTGTTGCAAAGCAGTAAAACGCTTTCCCATCGTCAACTAACTGATGCGCGTATTTTTTATATAAATCGCTACGCTCAGATTGACGGTAAGGACCAAATTCGCCACCCACATCAGGACCATGATCCCACTCAAGCCCTAACCAGCGTAAGCTATCCATAATCGCAAGTTCAGACTCTGGCGTGCTACGTACTTGGTCTGTATCTTCTATACGAAGTACAAATTCACCGCCTTGTTGTTTAGCAAAACAGTAGTTAAATAAGGCGATATAAGCGGTGCCAAGATGCGGGTCACCAGTTGGCGACGGGGCAACACGGGTGCGAATTGTCATGGTAAATTCTCTTTAAATAAGTGAGATAATAAAAGTGGTTTATGCAGCTACTTTGTTTAAGTAAGCAATAATATCGTTTGATTCATAAAGCCATTGTACTTGGCCATTTTTCTCTATACGCAGGCAAGGCACTTTAACTTTGCCGCCTTGCTCAAGAAGCTCTTGACGATATTGCTCATTATTTTTTGCATCACGCGTTTCTATGTTTAAGCCTTCGCGCTTAATAGCGCGGCGTACTTTTACACAAAACGGGCATGCTTTAAATTGGTACAGTTTAAATTGTGAGGTTTGCTGATCAAGCTGTGCTTGCTCGTCGCTTGCACGCTTTTTACTGCGAGGAGTAAATACAAAATTAAAGAATAAGATTATACAACCTAAAAACCAACGAACTAATTTCATGTTCTGTGCTCTGCTTACAACAATTTAAGGAGCCAGATTTTAGCACAAATTTACAATCAAAAAAGCTCAATACTGTTATCTATCTTTGGTTCGTTATTAACTTCTAATTCACTGTAGGAGGTAACTCTATTACGGCCAGTATTTTTAGAGTAGTAAAGCGCTAAATCAGCCTGATTTACAATACTCGATACAGTATCAATACTCACTAACTCTAAAAAACCAATGCTAATGGTTAATTTGCCAATTTGTGGAAAAGGGTATTGGGCAACATTAAGGCGTAACCGGTTAAGTGCAACATGTGCATCAGCCTCTGTTTTTGCTTGAAATAACATTGCAAATTCTTCACCACCATACCTAAATACATAGTCTTCTATTCTAAAATTATTTTTTAGTAGCCGTGCAACAAGTAAAATAACCTCATCGCCAATTACATGCCCGTAGTTGTCATTAATATTTTTAAAGTTGTCGATATCGGCAATAGCTAAGTACCAACGTCGCTTTTTATTGTTATCATTTCTTGGTAACAAAAAACCGTTACCCGATACAATCTCAATTACTTTTTTATCAAATGTTTGCCTATTTAAAAGCTCTGTAAGTGGATCTAACCGCGACTTATATAATAGCCCAAGCTGATTAGCATAAATATTTAAAATATGTACAGCTAACATAGTTGTTCGTTCTGGTAATTCTTGCTCGGTTTCTATTAATAAAGTGCCGACTACTTTTCCAAAATGATAAATAGGCACGTAACTTGTTGTGCTACTAAAAGCATAGCTCACCCTAATTTTATTTTGAGTGACCTTTTGTAATAACAATGATGCTTCATCTGGGCTTAATTGCTCTAAATTACTATTTGGATTAATAAGAGTAGGGGGTATGAGGGCTGAAAAATTTTTATTGACGTAAATGGCAAAATTATCAACTTCGAGCAAGTCGCTAATTATTTGTATTAATGCGCTATCTAAATCACTTTCTTCCTCTTGCTGGGTAAGCTTAATAATCCATTCGTGCCCACACTTATTTGCCTTCATTACACTGCCTAAACTAATTAAACTTTTATTAGTCTAGACAATACTCATGAATTTACTAAGTTATGAGGTAATACTTATTAACTAATCCTTTAGAATAGGTATTAAAGTAATACTAAGTCGTCGCGATGCAATACTTCTGCACCACTATCATATTCAAGTAACCCACCTATTTGATTTGAGTGTGCGCCTTTAATTTTATTTACCTCGGTACTGCTAAAACGCGTTAAGCCACGTGCAATTACTTGATTTTTATTATCTATTAAATCAATTAAATCGCCTCTTTCAAAACGTCCAAATGCATTAGTAACACCTTTAGCAAGTAAGCTTGCGCCTTTATTTTGCAGCGCGGCAATAGCACCTGTATCTATAACAATTTGGCCGGTACTTTTAGGCCCTGCTAGTAACCATTTTTTACGGCCATCTTTTGGGGCGGTGAGTTTTAAAAAACGCGTGCCTGGTAACTCGTCACTCATGCATTTTAAAATAACGTTTTTACCTGCGCCTTTAGCAATAATGACTTCAACGCCTGCACGCCTTGCGATGTCGGCTGCTTGTAATTTAGTTGCCATACCGCCAGTACCTAAGTTTGTACCACTGCCACCAGCAAGTTGTCGCAGCTCATCATTTATATGTGTTACTTCACCAATGAGGGTGGCATCGGCGTTTGTGCGCGGATCGCTGGTAAATAACCCTTCTTGATCGGTAAGTAGCAGTAACTTATTAGCATTAGCCAAAATAGCGACAAGTGCCGATAAATTATCGTTGTCGCCTACTTTTATTTCACTGGTAGCGACTGCGTCATTTTCGTTAATGATGGGCACAACGTCGTAATTTAATAACGCATTGAGTGTATCGCGGGCATTTAAGTAGCGTTCTCTGTCGTCTACATCAGCGCGAGTAAGCAGCATTTGCCCTACATTTACCCCATATAAAGCAAACAAACTCTGCCAAATATGAATAAGTTGACCCTGTCCAATTGCAGCAAGCATTTGTTTATCAATTAAGCTTCTGCCACAGGGTTTTAATAGTTGTTCGCGCCCAGCAGCTACCGCGCCGCTCGATACTAAAATAACGTGATGCCCTTGCTTTTTAAGCTCGCAGCATTGGCGTACTAATTCAACCATATGTGCTTTGTCTAGCTTATCGGTGCCGCCAGTTAGTACGCTTGTACCAAGCTTTACAACTATTACCTGTTCCCTTTGCATGTGCTTTTTACTATTGATTAATTAAAGATGAATTAATTTATACCAGCTCGGTATTTTTGAACAAGTTAAAAATTTTCATGCTAGGATCTGATTTTATTAAATTAAGTAAATTACTCTCTATGCCTGCCAGTTTATGTTTAATTATTGCCACCTTTTTATGGGGCAGCTCTTTTATTGCGCTCAAATACGCCATTGCTATTTACGACCCTGCATTGGTGATATTTTTACGCATGCTCACCACGTTAGTTTTGTCGCTTTGTTTATGGCGCTACGTTATTCGGTTTGAGTACTTAAAAGGTGACTGGAAGTATTTAGTGGGTATGTCGCTTGCTGAGCCTTGCTTATACTTTTTATTTGAAGGCCATGCAATGGAGTACACATCAGCCTCGCAGGCCGGTGTTATTGTCTCTTGCTTGCCTATTATTATTGCGTTGCTCGCCTTTGTATTACTTAAAGAACATATAAGCAAAGCTATTGTTGTTGGTTTTACGCTGTGTATAGGCGGCAGTATTTTACTTACGCTTCTTTCACCAAGTACCGACCAAGCACCTAATCCGTTACTAGGTAACTTTTTAGAGCTTATGGCGATGGTGTGCGCTGCATTTTATACAGTAAGTATTAAACATTTAGCTAATCGCTACTCGCCCCTGACTTTAATTGCGTTGCAAGGTATTAGCGGCAGCTTGTTTTTTGCGCCGTTTTTATTTTTTATCGACCTACCAAGCGAAAACCAACACGACTTAACTGCGCTCATGAGCATTTTGTATTTAGGTTCGTGTGTAACCCTTGGCGGCTACGGCATGTACAACTATGCAATTAGCAAAGTATCGGTATTAACCGCTGCTGCGTACTCTAATTTAATTCCTATTTTTACACTTATTTTGTCAGCTATTATTTTGGGCGAAGTGCTCAACGTTTGGCAATGGCTGAGCATATTTGTGGTATTTATTGGCGTAATGATAAGCCAGCGCCATCAAGAACTTGTGGTGGATATACCGCTTAGCGAATCGGGCGAAGACATTTGCGCAGATACAAGCAACCTTAAATCAGTACCCGAGGCAAGCGAATCAAAAGGGTAACAGGTAAGCAAATACAGCCCAGATGTTTGTAAAAATGAGTTTTGGGATTGATGAATAACCTCAATCCCCGTTACCTTATAATTTTGAATCACCCCACTTTGCAGTTGCAAAGTAAACGCCTCACCTACTTTGGCGTTTTGTAAAAATGCAAAGTGGGTGTCGTTATGCCCGGCTATTAGCGCGCCTTTTTCGTTTCCAAACTCTTTTCCGCCAAGCTCCCCTGCAGGTAAAAATTGGCTAGGCGCAAACGCTAAATTGCGACCACTCGCTCCAGCTAATACACTTAATGTTTTATTATGGCTTGGCCAATCAAGCTTTGCAGTCACGTAGCTGTCGGCGTAATACCACGGCTTTACTTTAGTGTCGGGTGATTTAAGTGCCTCTTGCCATGCTTGCTCAATTAATACTTGAGCAAGCCACGCTTTTGCCTGCATATAAGCGCCGTGACCAAATAATCCAAGCCCAGCTATTAGTAAGCCCACGCTTAGCCACTTTTTCATTTACGTGCCCTGCTTAACTTAAATGATCGGTTTATTTTAAGGGCGCTAAATCCCAATAATAAAATACAGCCTAGTAATATATGTAACCTGCTTTGCCCATCGGTTTGCGGTAAACGCATTGCCATACCTTGTGGTACTGCATTAGTAGCTTGCGCCGTTTGCTCTGCCACTTCTTTTATTTGAGTTTGTTCAATCGCTATAAAAGCAGTAAACGGGCTAAGTAATTGATGAGTAAGCGCAAGCTCCTGTACTTCATCTTTAACTACACTTTGCTCGTTGTATAAAAGTAATGACTTAATTTTTTGGCGCGCCCACAGTTTTGCTATACCTTGAGCGCTTGAGCTATTTTGTGTACTTAATTTAATACTTAAAGGCCCTTGTGCTGTTTGCCCAGCAAGTACAACATTTTTAGCATTATTAAGTTTTATAGCGACCATGATAGGCTCGCCAAAATATAAATCAGGTAGTGGTGATGGCCAAAAATCTAAACTGTTACCGCTTTCATCGCTTAGCACCAAATTAGTAATAGCCGGATGTGCAAGCTTATCAAACAACTGTTGCATTTTAGGTTGCACCTCGCTTGTGCTGCCTATAAACGTAAATGAGCCCTTACCGACATCTGCCGCTCGGCGCATAAAAAAGCTATTCGGTGCGCTGCCAATACCCACTGTAAATAAGCGGCTATCACCTAACTTACTTTGAATATTTTTAAACAATGCGTCCTCATTGCTTACGCTGCCATCAGTTAAAAATACAACTTGGCGTACAAAACCATCAAACTCGCTACCATCAAGTACAGCATTAAGCGCACCTTGTATTTCAGTGCCGCCGTCAGCTTCTAGGCTATAAATAAATCGCTCTGCACGGCGTAAATTAAAGTCACTGGCTATAAGTGGTTTATCGCTCATTGGAGTTACTAAGTTGTCAAAACCAATAATGTTAAAGCTGTCGTCGCTATCAAGTAATGACAGCGCATAAAACAAGGCTTTTTTAGCTTGCTCCATAGATTGCCCGTGCATAGAGCCTGACGTATCAACTACAAATACCATTTCACGAGGTAAGCGCTGAGTTTGTGTAAAGTGATCCCCTGGTGGCATTAGCATAGCAAGCCCGTATCGATCACCATTTTCAAACTGCTGAGTAAAAAATGCGGCTTGAGCTTGCTCTTTTTGCAGCGGTTTAAACTCAAGTACAAAGTCGCGATTAACTGCATTTGCCTCATTTAACGCTATTTTATATTGTCCAAACGCGGTGTTTTGCACATCAACATTATGATATTTAGAATTGATATCCACCAGCTCTAAGCCTACGTCTATATCTATGTTTAAGCTAAGTTGGCTGCTTGGTACGTTATCATTTTGATTACTGCTTTTAGTGCTGTAAACAGGGCTTAACCATCCCGTTGGGAGCGGATTAACATGCGCTTGATTTTGAGTACTAACCTCAACCTCACCACTAATCGCGTGATAACGCGGTGTAATGGTAGTAGGAAATCTAATAGCGAATGTGCCGCTGCTGTAATCAATTATTTCTTGATACTCAAGCTCAATAATCACTTGCTCACCAGGACCAATATTTGCCACATTCGTAATAAACATATTGGCGCGTTGCTGGCGTACAAGGGCCGCTTGCTTGCCTGCTTTTTTAGCCTCCTCGTATTTTTTTTCGGCTTCCACTTTTTTATCAATTTGGCCTTTAATGACTCGCTCACCTATACGCATCGTCATGGCATGTACGGCGCTTTCATCTGGCAATGGAAAAACGTAGCGCGCATTAACCGCAAACGGGTTTTCGTTTTGATAGGTTTGCGTAACTACAACATGATTAATTAGGCCAGTTAAGGTCATATTGGCGTCGCTTTTTAATATTATTGCTGGGCCTGCTGGCGCACCATTGCTATCAAAAAGCTCTAACTTGGGTGATTGCGCATGGCTTTTGAAGCTCGCTAACAGCACAATCGCTATGAATATAAAAATGCTTACTTTAGTAAGCATTTTGGTCGGTTTACTCAACATAAAATCACTCCATCGAACGCTTTGCTTTACTTAGATTCAGTTAGATTTAGTTACTCGCCGTTTGGCCATTTGCTGGGCTCATTGAGCGAGTGGTAAGCGTTACGCGTCTATCAAAAAAGTTATCTTCCACCGTGTCGCTGTTAGCCAATGTTTGCTGCTCGCCAAATGCCTGCGTGCTTAAACGTTTGTGGCTCACACCGTGTTTTATTAAATAGCTTTGCACGGCATTTACTCGCGCTTTAGAAAGTAAAAGGTTGGCTTGCTCATCGCCGCGCTGATCGGCAAAGCCACTTAAATCAAGTGCGAGTTGTGGTTGGTTGTTTAACAAGGTAACTAGTTGGTCTAACTGCAATGCAAAATGCGGGGCAATAACACTTGAACCTGTTTTAAATTGCACCGTCATCGCCAATAAGTTATTAATTTGAACTTGAGTTAACTGCTCATTTTGATTGGCAAGTACTTCTAACTGCTGCTCTAACATATTGTTGTGGTTAAGCACGTGTTGGTAATCGTTGGTTTTTTCTTTCATGACCGTAATTGCACGCTCTTGCTCTGCAATTTTGTTATCAGCTACTTTTGAATCACCTATTAAACCACCGGCAAAAGCCCCAATAAACGCACCAATTGGCCCGCCCACTACGCCGCCAATAATAGCGCCTGCACCTAGCCCAATAGCCGTTTCTTTATGGGCTTCTTTTGATGGCGTGTTAGATGTTGAGGCAATTGCTGGAGTACAAAAACTAGCAACGAGTGTTAACGCAATTAATGTCTTCTTCATGATTTGATCCTTAAACTTACTTTTTAATTTGTGATGTTTTGTTTTGATGGGTGTATTAAAACAAGCTCAAGTGGCAGCAAAGGGGATCAAAAATGGCAAACTGCTGAGCAATTGTGGCAAAAAAATGGCAATTGCCTTTTTAACCTTACTTAGCTTAAAAACTTCGATATAGTGCACAACAGAGCCGATAGGATAATGATTAAAATGAAAAAAATAGCCATCGTTGAAGATGAACCCGCAATCCGCGAAAACTACATAGAAATGCTGAGCGCACAGGGCTACCAAGTCAGTGGCTTTGAAAATCGCGCCAGCGCTGAAGCTGCATTTAAAAATGCCCTGCCCGATTTAGCCATTGTTGATATTGGCTTAGGCCATGAAATAGATGGTGGTTTTTTACTGTGCCAAACATTGCGTTCGCTTTCTAAAACGCTGCCTATTATTTTTTTAACCGCCCGCGATAGCGAAATAGATACCGTATGCGGCCTACGCATGGGCGCCGACGACTACCTAACAAAAGACATTAGCTTGGCTCACTTGGCTGCACGTATTGGGGCGCTGTTTCGCCGAATGGAAGCACTTGAACAACCCGCTGATGCAAACGCCCTCATAACACGCGGGCAGTTAACGCTCGACACGCAACGTATGCAGGTATTTTGGCAGCAACAATTAGTTGATTTAACCGTAACCGAATTTTGGATGCTGCATTCACTCGCCCAGCGACCAGGCCATGTTAAAAGCCGTAACGAATTAATGAGCGATGCAAAAATTTATGTAGACGACAGCACCATTACTTCACACGTAAAACGTATTCGTAAAAAGTTTATAGCACTCGACAGCTCCTTCGATCGCATAGATACCGTGTATGGCATGGGCTACAGGTGGGAACAACACTAATGCTACGATTTGGTCTGCGCAGTAAATTTATATTACTTTCATGTTTTTTGTTTTTGCTACCGTGGCTTGGCTACGAGTACGTATGGGAAATGGAAAAGTTTTTACGCCAAGGCCAAGAAAAAACTCTCGTAGGCACCACTCGAGCACTTGCTACAGCATTACATGAGCGCCCCGCATTATTTGACGAGCAAACCAACTTTTTAGACCAAGTAGTAAAAGGCCGCGATTTATACGCTTATAATCTTAAAAACCCTATTCAGCTCGACGGTAAACTTAACGATTGGGACAGCTATCAACCGCTATTTTGGCATTACGATAAACGCTACTTACAAAAAACAGATAACAAACATCAAGCCCGTGACTTATCGTTTGATCATATGGTGGGAAAATTTGATAACTACTTATACGCCGTATTTAAAGTCACCGACAATACTCTTATTTATCGCGCTAAAAATAGCTTAAGTATTACCAATAACGATTATTTACAAATTGGCCTAAAAACGCCTAACGGCCAGTTTAATACTTACATTATTGCGCCACGCCAAGACGGCTGGGTTAATGCGTTTGATGCAAATACCAAAGCCCCTTTTACAAAAATTCAGGGCTATTTTGAAAGTACCGAATCAGGTTATAACGTAGAGCTGCGCTTTCCAATTAGCATGCTGGGCAACAAGCTTGGCTTTGCTATTGTTGACATTGATAGTAAAGAGACATTGCTAGAGCCTAAAATAATGTCGACCTCAAACTTAAATAACCCAAACGATTTAGGCTCGGTATTAGTCCCTTCCCCAGAAATTAGCCGTATTTTAAAAGGTATGGGCCACAGCGGTAGCCGCATTTGGGTGGTTGATAACCATCATCGTGTACTTGCCCAATCGGGTACTATTCAAAATGCAGATGGCGTATGGGCTGATGGGCTTGCTAACAAAACACCTGAAACTTGGTGGCAGCGCTTTGAGCAAAATTACTTACACCCAATTTACTATAAAATATTAACGCGCCCCGAAAATGAGTTTTTAGATACCCTGCACGATGTAGCCTCTATGCAGGGCACACATTTAGCGAAAGCATTAAAAGGACAACCTGCATCGTCTTGGCGCTTAACTCCCGACAGCAAAGCCGTTATTTTATCGGCCGCTTACCCTATTTGGATTCAAGACCAAGTAATTGGCGCGGTAATAGCAGAGGAAACTACAAACGGCGTACGTACGCTGCGTAACAAATCGCTCGAAAAACTCTTTAACGTTATTTTAGCTGTGATGCTAATTGGTACTGTCACCTTGTTCTTTTTTGCCTCACGCATATCGAACCGAATTAGGCGGCTGCGCGATACAGCTGAGCAAGCAATTGATGCGCAAGGGCGTGTTACTGGCAGTATTAATTACAGCGACGCTAACGATGAAATTGGCGACCTGTCTCGTAGTTTTTCAAACATTGTGAGCCGACTTGGTGGCTATACCGATTACTTAGAGAATATGTCGTCGCGGTTATCCCACGAACTGCGCACGCCGGTTGCCGTAGTGCGCTCATCACTCGAAAACTTACAAAGCTTGCCACAAAACGAGCTGAGTCAAAAATACCTCGACCGCGCCAGTGAAGGCGTTGAACGCTTAGGTAAAATAATAACCACCATGAGTGAAGCTACTCGCCTTGAGCAAAGTATTCAAAGCAACGAGCCTGAGCCTTTTGATTTACAAAAAGTAATAAATGGCTGCATGCAAGGCTATCAGCTTACTTACCCACACCAGTTATTTACGCTTGATGTATGCCAAAGCAAATTACCTATGCAAGGTGCACCGGAGTTTATAGCTCAGCTGCTAGATAAACTTATTAATAACGCGCTGGAGTTCACTGAAGCCAATACGGCTATTAATGTAAGCCTTAAGCAGAGCGAAAATAAAGCAACATTAACAGTGAGTAATACTGGTCCCGTTTTACCTGAAGGATTAACTGAGCATATTTTTGACTCTATGGTGTCGGTACGTAGCCAGCAAATGCAACAACAGCCACATTTGGGATTAGGGCTTTATATTGTAAGGCTGGTGTGCGACTACCATAAAGGCAATGTAACCGCGCAAAACAACGAGCAAGGTGATGGTGTCGTCTTTACCGTAACACTGCCGTTAGCTAATAGTTAGGGCTGTATTTATACCGTTATATCTGTACCGTTATATTTATAGCCACAGCATTATATGCAAATAGTAAGTACGCAATAAGTTAAATTCAGCTGTATAATTTTAGTTAAAAAAAGCTACTTTAATTTACCTTAACTCCATATAAATTAACAAATACCTCCCTCTCATCCCTTAAAAGCTGCCGGTTACAATTTAGTACAACTTCAAATGTAACTATTCACTTTTAATTCAGTCGAATGACCATACCCTACATCATATTAAAGTATTAAATTGAAGGAATACTCATGAAACCATCACTAGAGCGTGAAGAACTAGACTTTATTTTTGACTTATACAGGCCCTCTAAAAAACCTGAGTCTGAAAATGTAAAACCAAAAAGTACAAACTACAAAGAGCTAAGAAAGCACGACGCGACTAAAAACCAAGGCGTATCGCACTACTTAGTCTAATTTTATTACGCTTGGGACTTCTCATGTTCTAAAAATGCTTTAATGCAGTTTATTTCTGCAAGTTTTACTTCTTCGCCTATTTCAGGGCCTTTTTTGCCATTTTTAAGTGCATTTTGCACTACCAGTTTCTTATCCATTTTTTGCAGTTCAGTATGAATTGCTCGCAGCTTAGCTGCTTGCGGGTATGGCTTATCAACAAGTGTTTCACCACGCCCTTGTGCATCGCATTGGCATGCTTGGGTAAACGCTATAAAACGTTCTGGGTGTACCAACGCATTTAGGTTAGTCACTATTAGCTTGTGAATGGTTTGCGGCCTTAACTGGTCAATCGTGTGGCAAAGGGTATGATTATCACTGGTGAGTACGCCAACATCGCGAAAACAGTTAGGCACTTTTAAGCGCTCACAAAACGCCTCAATAACTGCAACACCTTCGCGTTCGTGCCCACGTAGGTTTCCATATTTTTTAAAACTAAGCGCTTTTCCAAAATCATGGGTTAGTGCAGCAAAACGTGTTTCTAAATTAAAATTTAAATCGGCTGCACGCCTAAGTACCAGCATAGTATGTACAAATACATCACCTTCAGGATGATGGTTTGCCGGTTGCGGTACATTAACCATGCGCTCAAGTTCTGGAAAGATACCTAAGCCTTGCAGTGCTTCAAAATAAAGCTCAGGGTACTTTTCACCCAGTGCTTTTTCAGTTTCAAGCCACACGCGCTCAGGTACTAAATGATTTAGCTCACCTTTATTTTTAAGCTCGCGCATTAATGCATACGTACTTGGGTGAATACGCCAATCACTGCCATAGCGCGCTAAAAAACGGGCAATACGCAGTACTCGAACAGGGTCTTCTACAAATGCCTCAGTGGTGTGGCGCAGTGTTTTATTTTGTAAGTCAGTTTGGCCATTAAACGGATCAATAATATTACCGTGTTCATCAAGCGCCATTGAATTTATGGTTAAATCACGCCTTGCTAAATCTTCTTCTAGCGTCACTGTTGGGCTGGCATCAACCACAAAGCCAGTATAGCCTTTGCCGCTTTTACGCTCTGTGCGCCCCAGTGCATATTCTTCTTTTGTTTTTGGGTGTAAATAAACAGGAAAATCGCTACCTATTGGTACAAAACCGAGCGACTGCATTGTGTCTGGCGTTTCACCAATCACTACATAATCGTTATCTTTTGATTTTATATTTAGCAGTTTGTCGCGCACTGCACCACCAACGAGGTAAACTTTTTTTAAGTTACTTTTCACTTTATTCCCATAAACATTAATAAAATTGTTTGATACTAATCATAACATTAATTAAAAAACTCTGCGGTGTTTGCCAAGCTTAAGTAAGCTCATTACAATGGCGCATTATTTTCAGCTATAGCCTCACAATTAATGAAAAACCATTCATCAAAAAAAGAACTTATGTTACTACCCATTTTATTAGTGGTTATTTTAATGTGTGTGGCGGGTCACTTTTTACTACAAGCAAATTTTCAAGACAGTAATGTGGTTGAATACATGTTAGCAGCACTGCCGTTTGCTATGTTTGGATTGGTTATTGTGGCGTTTAAAATGGCGGCTAAAAGCGAAAAGGATGAACAAAACGAGCAGGACTCTTAATCCTACTCAGTTTTAGCTACTTATTATAATTTAAAGTATGTGATAGCCAAACCAGTCTGGCTTTATAGGCTGCGATATACCGCTGGGCGTGAGCTTAATGTTTAGCTGGCTGTCGAGTAAATCAATGGCAAAGCAATCGTCTACGTCATATAAATCATCTTTATGGATATGGCTAAGCCCTGCTAGCAAATCGCTTTTAGCGCGCTCTTTAGCTTCATGGCTACTGCTTGCAACATACAGTGCAAAGTCGTGTTGCTCAGCCATAGAATCACTTCTGTAAGCGCCTAAATTTACAAAATAGAGTTGTTTATTTTGTTCAACGTACGTATCAACAACTTCTACTTTAAAGCCATCAATATGATTAATTGCCATGTAACTATCCATGTGAACACTACTTCTGTCGCCTACCCATTGGCTTTTTAACTTTGAATAAGTTTGCTCAATGTTTTGCCCTACAACAAAACGAATATCATGCATTTCAATGTGGCAACCTTGAATCCGCCCCCCTAAATACACCATAAATAACTGCATGCTTTTCCTTAACCTAAATTATCAACATCAATATTATGCTTTTTAATCAACTTATAAAAATCTGAGCGGTTGCGCTTGGCAAGCTTAGCGCCTTCAGCTACGTTACCACCTGCCATTTTTAAAGTGTTAATTACATAGTCGCGCTCAAACTCTTTTTTAGCGTCGTTTAGTGATAATGGTTCTACGTTTGTTTCGTTACTATTTAGCGCAGCTAACACTAAATGCTCTGAAATAACATCGCTTGGCGTTAATGCTACAACCTGCTCTACTACGTTTTGTAATTGGCGGATATTACCTGGCCAGTCGTAACGTACAAGTGCATGCATAGCATCGCTTGCAAAGTGTTTTTCAGTTTGGTTCATGCGCTTAGCAATGCTTGCACTAAAGTGCTGTGCTAATAAGCTTATATCTTCGCGGCGCTCACACAGTGGCGGTAATTTTAAATTAACTACGTTTAAGCGATAGTATAAATCTTCTCTAAATTGCTGGTTTAAAATAGCTTCAGGAAGATTTTTATGTGTTGCCGACACTATGCGTACATCAATTGCTATCTCTTCTTGAAAACCTACTGGGCGAATTGTTTTTTCTTGTAATACGCGCAGTAACTTAACCTGTAAGTTAAGCGGCATATCGCCAATTTCGTCTAAAAATAACGTGCCACCCTGTGCTTGTTGAAACAAACCTTGGTGATCTTTAATTGCACCCGTAAACGAGCCTTTTTTATGACCAAATAATTCGGACTCTAAAAGCTCCCCTGGTACAGCGCCGCAGTTAATTGCAACAAAAGGGCCACCGCTTACATGGCTATGCTGGTGAATCGCCTGTGCGAGTAATTCTTTACCAGTACCACTAGCCCCCGAAATAAGTACATTAACTTGGGTTGGCCCAAGTAGTTTTACTTGCTCTAACAAGTGCAGCATGGCACCACTGCGCGTAACTATATTACTTTTAGGTGCAGCTTCATCGGCGTTAACACCATGAATTTCTATCGCTTTTGCAAGGCTGTCAAATAGCTCGTCTTTATCCACTGGTTTAGTTATAAATGCAAAAATGCCCTGCTTAGTTGCCTCTACGGCATCAGGAATTGAGCCGTGCGCTGTCATCATAATGACTGGTAATGCAGGGTAGCGGCTTTGCAGCTGACGATGCAGTGCCATACCATCCATTTCATCCATGCGTAAGTCGGTTATAACGGCATCAAACACTTGGCTTTTAAGTATTTGTAGTGCAGTTAAGCCGCTTTCGCAGGTTGTTACTTCGTATCCTTTTGATTCAATACGAATAGCAAGCAGTTTTAATAAGCTAGCGTCGTCGTCTACGAGTAATACTTTTGCACCTTGTACTTTAGTTGCGGCCATCATTACTGCTCCTTCGTTTCTTCTCGTAGTAAAAGTTGCTGCTCAATCGTTGCTAACGATGAGAGGGTTTCTTGCATTTTATTATTAAGTGCTTGCTGCTCTTTTTTAGCATTTATTTGCATAGTTACTTGCTGCTTTTGAAGCCATAAATATTGCTTTATGTCATCAGGCCAAAAGTAAGCAAGATCGAGCTTTAGCAACTGAGTCATTACCGTATTTGGATCATTATTTATGTTTAAGCACATAAATTTAAAAAAGCGTTTAAGCTCGTTTTCGCCTGTAAAAACATTTTTGCTAGGAACCAATTTAAACCCGCCACACTGATTAGCGTGCCATGCAATAACTTGCTCTGCAGGAGGATAGCTTGGTTCAATTTTTGGTCTAGGTTTTGGACTAGGGTTACTGTTTTTGTCGGTCGTTTTTTTTGTATCGACCACAGGTGCAGGTGTAATTGACACACGCTCTTCTTGCCCATTATTAATTTCACAACCTGATATAACCATGCTGCTACTGAGCACACATAAAATAGCGATTAAACGCAAGCGCATGTTAATTAACTCCTAGATTTTTTGTTATGGGAATTTTAATTGAAAACCGGCAACCATGTGGCTCGTTATGCTCAACACTAAGTGTACCTCTTAGCTGTTCAACAGACTCTTTTACAATAGTTAAACCCAGTCCACTGCCTTGCAGCGTAACATTTTTACTGTGTTTACCTTGATAAAATGCGCTGAAAATTTGAGTTTTTTCTTGCTCTTTAATACCGCACCCTTTATCAAGTACAACGATACAAAGCTGGTTTTGCTCAAGCGCTAAATTAATAGTAACGCTTTGCTTATCTTCTGAAAATTTTAAGCCATTTGAAATAAGCTGAATTAAAATCATCTCAATAAGCTCACTAGGTAAAGCAAGCGGTTTATTCGGTAAAGTATTTTGCCACTGCAGAGCTTGCTGACGCGCAGTTAAGCGATGCTCAAAATGGCTATTAATTTTATTAATAAGAAGACTAAACTCAACTTCGCTTAAGCTGTCTTTACTGGTGCGAATCGCATTATAACTCAGCAAACTGTCAATCATTGTGCGAAGGCGCACCATAGATTGGCTAATAAGCTCAAGCACCGCTTTTTGCTCAGCAGTAATTGGACCTACTATTTCATCAGTTAATAAATCAGTGCCTTCAACCATTGAAGCAAGCGGCGTTTTTAGCTCATGAGTTACATGGCGTAAAAAAGTATCTTTTTGCTGCTCAAGCATATGAAGCTGTTCTTGTACCCATTGGAGCTTTTCTCCTAGCTCAACAAGCTCAGCTGAACCTTTCACAGATATTTTTTGCTGCCAATGCCCCTGCCCAAGCTTATCAATAACCGTAGTTAACCCTTTTAGCCGCCCACTTATGCGCCATAAAAAACCTCCCCCAACAATTAAAGTCAGCGGAATTAGTGCCACCAGCCAGTTTATAAATGACGCTTGCAGGCTTGTAAGCTCATTTTGGTTATTGGTAATTTGCGCTTCGTTTTTATCACGTAACCATAAAGTAAGCTCAGCAATTAAATCGCTCACTGGCACAAATAGCTCAGCTTGTTGTTGTTTTTGCTCAACGAGTTTTACATGCGCGGTTTGTAAGGTGGTATATAAGCGTTGCCATTGGTTGATATACTCTTTATTCGGGTTTACAAATTTGAGTTCATCAATGCTTTGTAGGGATGATTGCCATTTATCGACAATGAGCTTATCAAGCGATTCACTTTTTAATACCCAGTTTTGCCTAGTAGCGCGTTCAAGGCTGTTGAGTTCTTGCTTTAAAGTGTTAAACGATTTGGTAACTTGGTAGTTACTACTCACAATACTTTGAGTAACCGCTAATTGCTTATTAAGCGCATTTAAAAATACGATCACCACTATAGAAAGCGGAAGTAGCGAAAGCAGCATACTCATTGCAAATTGCCCAATTAAATTAGGCCGCCAGTTAAGCATTGCTTGGTATTTTTTAGCTATGGTTGCTGGCATTTCGTTTAGTCCTTTTAAGTTAAGCGCTCTATTATTAAGTGCTTACCTTATACACTAGCTGAACCAGCAATTATATTTAATACGATTAACAGCCAGCACTATAAAACAATGTGTCGCCAAATAGAGACAACGTAACTCGTTGATTTTAATAAATTCCCTTTCAACCTCACTAAATAGTGTTGCAAAAGGCGCACAAAAATTACAATAAACCCAGTAAAAACTTCTCACTGGCTTAAAGCAAAAACAATAACCAATTGAAAAATAACAACAATTATTATTGGCACCATTTTTGTAATAGGAGTAATAACTTTAATCAATAAGGAAATAATTATGAACAAACGCATTTTAGTAATTTCATCATTACTGGCTTTAGGCTTTTTAGGCGCTAATGCACACGCAATGGACGTTCACGCGACTTTTAACGAACTTGATAAAGACAGTAACGGCACATTGAGTGAAGCCGAAGCAGGTGAAGATGCTGTGTTACACGAGAATTTTTCTCAAATTGATACTAATCAAGATGGGCAATTGTCGCTAGATGAATTCAAAAAATTTATTCAATAAACTCATTTAATAAGGAACGTGATTATGAAACAACTTATAGCCGCTTTTTCATTAATGTTTTTAGCAATTAGTGCCACTGTAATTGCATCGCCAACAAATGTGCGCTTTGCCCACTTAGATAAAGACATGGACGGACAAATATCAATTGTAGAAGCAAAGGAAGACAAGGAAGTAATGAGACAGTTTGCCGACTTAGATGAAGACGGTGATGAAAAAGTCTCAAAAAAAGAATTTGAAAGCTTTAAACCTTAATGAGTAATTACTGATTAAGCTTTACTTAAGCTTGTTATAGGTAAACTGGAATTAAAAGCATTTGCCATAATCCCTGAGGGAGTGTGTAAAAGGATTTAATGTTGGGAGTTAAATTACGGCAAGTGCTTTTTCCTTTTCACTTTATTTTAGCCACAAACTTTAAATACATCTTTTGGAAGGAACACCATGAAGATACTTCCCCTTATTATAAGCATCTTAATGCTATTAAGCTTTGATGCCGCTGCACTTGATGTAAAGCAACGCTTTGATCACCTCGATAGCGACAAAAGTGGCTATTTAACGCATGACGAACTTGATCCCCAACCACAACTATTAAACACATTCGTAAAATGGGACAAAAACCAAGATAACCAAATTTCGTTAATCGAATTTAAAAATTACCTTACCAATAACCTCTACTGAGTATTTTTCATGAAAAAAACAAGCTATATAGCGCTTTTTGCGTTTAGTATTTTTAGCACATTAGGCTTTGCTGCAAGCAACAATGTTGCAGAGCAATTTGAAAAACTTGATAGAAACCAGGATGGTTTTTTAACACGTTCAGAAACCGCTGTAGACCCCGCTTTGTGGTCTCGATTTTCAAGCTATGATCAAGACAAAGACGGCAAGCTAACGCTAAGTGAATACAGTTTATATGCAAGTATGTAATCTTATAGCTAGGTACACAAACACCTAGCTTATTATATTTATACTATTAATTACGTTTAGACTTTATTTTTACAACAATGCGCTAAGTACTCTGCATCAGTAGGTTTTGGGCTCACCATAAAATCCATTTTGAGATAAGTTAGAATCGGTTGCTTACTCGTATTTTCAACTGTCGGTTTCCAGCTCCATAAACCCACAGCAGCTGCCGCATCAATATCAAACACGCCCTCAGGGTAAGACGAGACAACCTTATACCCTTGGGCTTCACCTTGTGAATTAATTAACATAGCAAACTCAACACAGCCTTAAATACTTTTCTTTGCAGCTTCTATCTGATATCGCGGCTCAACTCTTTTAGCAACATCCCAGTATTCACCTACCTTACTTCGCAGTTCAGGACTTGATAAATCAATAAAACTCGGCATTTCATCGTTTATTTGTTTATTTGTTTATTTGTTTATTTGTTTATCAGACATTGAGCTACAGACTGTCAGCATCATGCTCAAGGGGAGTAATAAATAGAGAGCTTTCATAGCATTTCCTTATCAATTCGTTATAAATAATTTTTTAAGTAGTTGCATCAATTACCTGTTATGCAAACGCACCACCAAAGTGAGGTATATAAATACTCCACTTAAAATCTTATGACTTTCTTCTTTCTCCCGTTATTTGAAATGCTTCGCCAGCCGGACAATTCTTTAAATATTTTTCACCTACTGGTTTTGATTCAATAGTGAAATCAATTCTAATATGAGTAAGAACAGGCTGTTTAGCTACATTTACGTTAGTAGGCAACCAGGCCCATGTACTTAAAGATTGAGCTGCGGCTTCATCAAATAACCCTTTAGGATATGAGGAGGTTACTTTATATCCTTGCGCCCTACCCTCAGAATTAATGATAGTCATGAGTTCTACACAACCTGCAAGACCTTTTTTTGCAGCAGCTATTGGATATTGTGGTTCTGTTCTTGTTAAAATATTCCAATAGTCTTTCACCCTATCGCGCAGCTCAACACTTGATAAATCTATATAATCTAGCTTTTCAACAGTTTCCTCTGTCGTAGGTGTTGCTCCACATGCCACAAGTAATGAAGTTAATGGGAGTAATAAATAGAGGGCTTTCATAGCGTTTCCTTATGCTTTATTGATTGTTTTACATACTAAATATTCACATCAATTACCTATTTTGTAAACAGTTAGTATAGAGAAAAACCTTAAAATGAGGCCTATCAATTCATTGGTATTATAAAATCAAGTTTGTTAATGTAAGTAAATTAACAATAAAAATTAAGTAACTATGCCGCTCAAAAAAATAATCAAACCACTCATACTAGCCAGCCTTTGCGCTAGTTCTAGTTACACTATTGCACAAACAAAAGTAATTTATAATGCCAACGGTTATACCCCTTTATATCAAGGTGAAGTACAGCAGTTTACTACCCTCGTTATTAAAAATGGCAAGGTAGTAAAACTAGGTAGCGATACACTTAAAGATAGCTACCCAGATGCCAAGCTAATTGACGCGCACGGTAATACCTTATTACCAGGCTTAATTGATGCTCATGGGCACGTTATTGGCCTTGGCGATAATTTATCGCAACTTGATGTACGCGGTGCAAAATCGGTTGATGAAGTAACGAATAAACTAAAAGTATTTGCCGATAACAAACAAGGTTGGATTATAGGGCGAGGTTGGAACCAAGAGCTATGGCCTGATACACGCTTTCCTACGGCTAAAGATTTAGACAAAGTAGTTAACGATCGACCTGTGGTGCTTTCTCGAGTTGATAGCCATGCCATTTGGGTTAATTCAAAAGCGCTCGAACTTGCAGGTATTACCGCCCAAACGAAAGCACCTGAAGGCGGTGAGATAATTAAAGACGAATTTGGCAATCCTACGGGTATTTTTGTAGACAAAGCAGAATCGCTAATTACCCAGCATATGCCAGCCCCTTCAAAACAAGATATAAGTGACTCACTAGATGCAGCTGGTAAACATTTATTAAGTTTAGGCATTACCTCTACTCACGATGCAGGTATTGATAAAACCACATGGGAGGTTTACAAAGAGCGCGGCGACCTTGGTAATTTACCACTGCGTATTGTGGCAATGTTAAGTGGTGCAAGCCCTGATTTAGACACAATGTTAAAGGCAGGCCGGTACCACGACAAAAATGACTTTATGGAAATTCGCAGTGTTAAAGTTTATGCCGATGGCGCACTGGGCTCTCGTGGTGCAGCACTTATTGAAGAATATGCAGACAGACCTGGTCACCATGGTTTAATGCTTGAAACACAAGAGAAACTCGAAGCACTCTTTACACAAAGCTTTAAAAGCGGCTTTAGCGCAAATACTCACGCCATTGGCGACAAAGCAAATAAAGTAGTACTTGATGCCTATCAAAATGTGTTTAAAAAAACGGGCGGTATATTACTGCGAAACCGAATAGAGCACGCCCAAATTGTAACCCCTGATGATATCCCTCGCTTTAAAGCGTTAAAAATAATCCCTTCAATGCAGCCGGTGCATGCCACTTCTGATATGCATATGGCAGAGCAGCGTTTAACTGAAAAACAACTAAGCGGCGCCTACGCGTGGCAAACATTTTTACAGCAAGGTTCGGTGGTTGCTGCGGGCTCTGATTACCCTGTAGAGCTTGCAAATCCATTTGATGGTTTGTATTCAGCCATTACACGCATGGATCATAACAAACTACCGGAAAACGGCTGGCGCGCAAGTGAAGTACTAAGCCGCGAAGATGCATTA
This sequence comes from Pseudoalteromonas sp. SR43-7, assembly GCF_014163785.1. NCBI lineage: Bacteria > Pseudomonadati > Pseudomonadota > Gammaproteobacteria > Alteromonadales > Pseudoalteromonadaceae > Pseudoalteromonas > Pseudoalteromonas sp. SR43-7. The sequence goes on from NZ_JACJDY010000027.1 coordinate 22,105, forward strand.
CGTGCATTTACTCTTGGTGGCGCCTATGCAGCTCATCAAGAATTTAAGGTGGGTAGTTTAGAAAAAGGTAAATGGGCCGACTTTATTTTAATTGATAAAGACTACTTTAAAGTGCCTGTTGAGGAGATATACAAAACAAACGTACTGCAAACATGGGTAGCAGGAATAAAGCGATACGAAAAAACTAAAACAGAAAATACCACCGAAAAATAAAACTAAAAAAGGGTTAACGCAAGTTAACCCTTTTTGGTTGTGTAGGAAGGCACTTTTAGCTAAACATGTTTTTCACATCTTTTAGCATGTCGTTGTACTCATCACTCGTGAATAGCTGCATAGACGGTATAACGCCTTTGTCTATATACGTTTGTAGCGCTGCAGACTTATCAGAAACTTGTAACGTGCCCTCTAAAATAGCCCCTACTCGAATAAAATCCACGTAACTTACTTTTTCAGGTTTGTAACTTGGGTCAGCCCAGCTCTGAGCTACATCAACAAACTCTTTAGGGAATTCCCACGCTTGCATAATAGATGAGCCAACCTTTCCGCTAAGCTTTTGAATTGCATGAGCCAAAAAGCTTGGATTAGCAAATACCTCTGGGTGGCGCTCAGCTTCAGTTAAAATTGGTAATACACCAATATTATAAACAAGTGCGGCTAGTGTAATAGAATCGCGGTTTAGTGACGTGTGCTTACTATTTTTTAAATAAAACTCCATGAGTGATATTGAATGGCTAGCAACGGTTAATGTTTTTTGCCATGCCTTACCCATGTAGCCTTTAATTAGCTCATTATTTGATACAAATAATTGTTCCATAGCCATAGCTGTAGCAATGTTTTTAATTTGACGTAATCCAATACGAGTCACTGCTTGTTGTAAATTAGATACTTTTACAGAACGTCCCATAATCGCACTATTAGCTACTTTTATCATACGAGCTGAAAGCGCTGGATCTTGTGAGATTACATCTGACATTTGGATTAAATTCACATCTGGGTTATCTGCAGCTTGGCGAACCTTAATCGCTACTTCAGGTAGCGTTGGTAAAACCAACGTATCGTTATTTATTCTATCGACTAGAATCGTTAATAAAGCGTTTTCTGTAGACATAAAGCTGCCATCCTTTTGTGTTCAGCCTGTAAAGTAACTGCAAACTCAGGCATTTAATTTTCGTATTAGTAATATAATTAGTATTGTCTAACTTACCGATAAAGTTAAGAAAATTATAGAAGTTTATTTTTATTTATAATGCTTTACCGCTCATGCTTGCCTTACAACGCCAAATACTTGCTATTTACCATTTAGTTTTGCTTTAATGCACTCACAATAAGGAAGCGTTTGTACATACTTAATATTTTAACTAAAGCAGTACAAATTATTAAACTTACTTTTTAACAGGCAATATAATGATCTTAAATAAAATTAGCCAAGCAATTATGCTCTCTGGTGTTGTTTTTCTTAGCGCATGTTCTGAAAAAGCGCCGTCTTCTACCGACAACACAGCCGTAGAGCTTGCTCAAAAAAGCAGTGCACAGTCAGGCCCTAAGCTTATTAATGCAGATAAACAACGTTTAGATATTTACACCGACTTTAGCTTACAAAGTGATTTATCGCACTTAAGCGATAATCAACGAGCAATGGTTGCAAAGCTTATTGACGCTTCAAAAATAATGGATGAGTTATTTTGGAAGCAAGCATTTGGTGAAAATAAAGATGCTTTTTTAGCAAAACTAAACGATGGAAAAGTACGTAAATTTGCTGATATTAACTATGGTCCATGGGATCGTTTAAATGGTGATGAAGCATTTTTATCCAGCTATAAAGAAAAACCTCTTGGCGCACAGTTTTACCCTGCTGATATAACCAAAGAAGAGTTAAACAATGCAGACGTTGAAGACAAAACAGGGCTTTATTCTGTAATTAAGCGTGATGAGCAAGGCAAGCTTTACAGCGTGCCATATTCAAAAGAATACGCTGATGAGCTTGCAAAAGCCGCTGATATTTTACGTGAAGCAAGCAAGCTTGCTGACGATAAAGAATTTGCTAACTATCTAAACTTGCGTGCCGATGCTCTACAAAAAGATGACTTCCAAGTATCTGACTTTGCTTGGATGGATATGAAAAATAACCCAGTAGATGTGGTTATTGGTCCAATTGAAACTTATGAAGATCAATTATTTGGTTACCGCGCAGCTTATGAATCTTACGTACTTATTAAAGATTTAAAATGGAGCGAACGCTTAGCTAAATTTGCAGCATTTTTACCTGAGCTTCAAAAAGGCTTACCTGTAGATGCTAAGTACAAACAAGAAGTACCAGGCTCTGACGCCGACCTAAATGCATATGATGTTGTTTACTACGCTGGGCATTCAAACGCGGGTAGTAAAACAATTGCAATTAACTTACCAAACGATGAGCAAGTACAGCTCGAAAAAGGAACTCGTCGTCTGCAACTTAAAAACGCAATGCGTGCTAAATTTGATAAAATTTTAGTGCCAATTTCAGAGCAGTTAATTGTACCAGAGCAGCGTAAACACATTACTTTTGATGCATTTTTTGCCAATACGATGTTCCATGAAGTGGCGCATGGTTTAGGTATTAAAAATACAATTACTGGTAAAGGTACTGTTCGTCAATCATTACAAGAACACGCAAGTGCCCTTGAAGAAGGTAAAGCCGATATTTTAGGTCTATACATGATTGAACAGTTACTTAAAAAAGGCGAAATAACTGAAGGCACTATTGAAGATTATTACACGACCTTCATGGCTGGTATATTCCGCTCAGTTCGTTTTGGCGCATCAAGCGCGCATGGTAAAGCAAATATGATCCGCTTTAACTTTTTTGCTCAAGAAGGTGCTTTTTCTAAAAATGAAGAAGGCTTATACCGCGTTAATATGGAAAAAATGAGCATTGCAATGGCCAAGCTTTCTCGCTTAATTTTAACCTTACAAGGTGATGGCGATTACGAAAAAGTAGATCAACTAATTGCAACGCATGGCGACATTAAAGAAGAACTTGCTAAAGACTTAGAAAAACTAAGTAAAGCTAATATCCCTGTAGATGTAACATTTAAGCAAGGTAAGGAAATACTAGGGCTTAAATAAGTTTAGTTAAACTTAGTTAAACCCTAAAAAAGCGTTGCAGCTTATAAATGCAGCGCTTTTTTTAGCTCTGTGATTTGTACATCTGTATACGGCACTGCTGGGTGTTTACCCCATATTGGCGCAGGCCATGCAGCATCACTCGTAAAACGCGCAATATGATGAATATGCAATTGCGGCACCATATTACCTAAAGCCGCTATGTTTAATTTATCAGGTTTAAATACATCCATTAATAATTTACTTAGCTTGGCTGACTCTTTTAAATAAACAATTTGATCATCCTCAGATAAATCAATTATCTCTTTTAAGTTAGCCTGCCTAGGCACTAATACAAACCACGGATACAAGCTGTCGTTCAATAAAAGTACTTTACACAATGGCCAATCGGCAAGTTCTATACAGTCGCGTTTAAGTTCTGGCGCTAGTTTAAATTCAGGGTGAGTCATTGCTATGTCCTACTTTGTCTTTGATAATCGCCACTTTATAGCATTTAGTTGCAGTTGCACACGCTTGGCTTTACCATCAAAGCAATATTTATAATAAGCTAAGGCAACCTTGTGCTAAAAAAAATAAAACACCTCTCACTAGCTATACCGTTAATGGTTGGCGCTATTAGTGTTCAAGCAAAACCTTTATCGCTGGAGCGAATTTTTGACGATCCGAGCCTTTCTGGTAAATCACCTGTACAACTTAAATTTTCGCCTGACGGCAGCCGTGTAACTTACCTACAAGGCAAAAGCGATGACTACAACCGCTACGATTTATGGGAATACAATCTAAAAGATAACACCAACCGTGTGCTAGTTGATTCGGCAAAGTTATTTTCAGGCCCAGAAAACCTATCAGATGAAGAAAAAGCACGCCGCGAACGCCAACGTATTTTTGGTAAAGGCATACTTGAATACAAATGGTCTAAAGATGGCAAAGCACTTTTATTCCCACTCAATGGTGACCTTTATTATTACGATTTAGCCTCAGCTAAAAGTAAAAAACTAACCGACACTGAAGCATTTGAAACCGATGCACGCTTTTCACCTAAAGGTAACTACGTATCGTTTATTCGAGAGCAAAACCTTTATGCTTTAGAGCTTGAATCAGGTAAAGAGATTCAGCTTAGTAAAGATGGCGGCGGCGTAATTAAAAACGGCATGGCCGAATTTGTTGCTCAAGAAGAAATGAGCCGCATGACAGGTTACTGGTGGTCAGGTGATGAAACTAAAATTGCCTATACCCGCGTTGACGAAACCCCAGTAAAAGAAGCTATCCGTAATGAAATTTACGCTGACGAAGTTAAATTATTTAACCAGCGCTACCCGTTTACAGGTACCGATAACGTAAAAATTCAACTTGGTGTGGTTAAGCTAAACGACCAAAAAGTAGATTGGATTGATTTAGGTAAAAATGAAGACATTTACATTGCACGCGCTAAGTGGCTAAAAGACGGCAATACACTGTCGTACCAATGGCAAAATCGCTCGCAACATAAATTAGAGCTGCGTTTTTATAACAGCGAAACTAAAGCCCAAAAAGTAGCGCTGACCGAAAACAGCGAAACGTGGATAAACCTACATTTTGATCTTGAGTTTTTAAAAGACAAAAAACATTTTGTATGGGCATCTGAGCGCGACGGCTTTAAACATTTATATCTGTATCGCACAAACGGTCAACTTGTTCGTCAAATCACCTCAGGTGATTGGGCTGTTGATAGCTTAAAAGGTATTGATGAGAAAAAAGGCATTGTTTACTTTGCCGGTCGAAAAGATACACCGCTTGAAAGCCATTTATACAGTGCGCCTTTATTTAAAAAAGGCGATGCCAAACGTATCACCGAAAAAGGTCAGTACCACAATGTTGTGCTAGCAAAGGACAGCAAAACCTTTATCGATAATAGCTCGTCTGATAATAAACCAAACTCAGCAGCACTTCGTAAAGTAAACGGCGAATTTATTACCTGGCTTGAAGAAAATAAGCTAGATAGTAACCACCCGCTTACTCCTTATTTAAGCGACTTAACAAAACCAGAATACGGCACAATTAAAGCCGAAGATGGTCAAGTTATGCATTACCGTTTATTTAAGCCTAGCACTATTGCTGATGGCAAAAAGCACCCCGTTATTGTTAACGTATACGGCGGCCCGCATGCCCAACGAGTAACGAATAGCTGGCGCAGTAAAAACTTGTACTTTCAGTACATGGCGCAACAAGGTTATGTAATTTTTCAACTGGATAACCGTGGTTCGTACAACCGTGGTAAAAAGTTTGAAGATGCTATTTATAAACATTTAGGTGTGGTTGAAGTTGCCGATCAAATTAAAGGCGTAGAGTTTTTACGTACACTTGATTACGTTGATCCACAACGCATCGGTGTTTATGGCCACAGCTACGGCGGCTACATGGCGCTTATGACTATGTTTAAAGCGGGCGATTACTTTCAAGCCGGCGTATCAGGTGCTCCAGTAACCGATTGGGCTCTATACGATACACATTACACAGAGCGTTATTTAGGTCACCCCGATACAAATGCTAAAGGCTATGAAGACAGCGCAGTATTTCCATATGCTGATGGCTTAAAAGGCCCATTAATGATTTACCATGGAATGGCTGATGACAACGTATTGTTTACGCATTCAACTAAGTTGTTTAAACAACTGCAAGATAACGAAAAACAGTTTGAAATGATGACCTACCCAGGCTCTAAGCACAGCCTACGCGGTAAACAAGTGCAAACACACTTACATCAAACAATTACAAACTTCTTTAATCGCCATTTTGACGTTAAATAAGCAAGTAAAGTAATAACAGACTAAAGGCTGATTGATAAATCAGCCTTTTTTTTGCATTAATAGGCGTTAAGCCTAGATTAAACTCTTTTTTTAGCTACGCTTATTCTATGCGCTAAAGCGCACACTTTTTGAGGATAAATGTATGCCTAATCTACGAAGTCTTAGTATAACCCAGCGTTTTTCACTGTTAATAGCCATCGTTGTATTTGGACTAATAATACTTAGTATATCGAGCCTAACTCACCAATATAGTTCGCTAAAAGACGAGCAATACATAAAAACACAAAATGTAGTAGAAACGGCGTACAGTATAATCGAACACTATTATGCGCTTGAACAAGATAACACTCTCACTCAACAACAAGCTCAATCACAAGCACTTAATGCAATAAAAGCACTGCGCTACGACAAAACCAATTACTTTTGGATTAACAATTACCAGCCAACAATGGTTATGCACCCTATAAAACCTGCGCTTGATGGAAAAGATTTAACTAATAACAAGGACCCTGACGGCAAAGCATTGTTTGTTGATATGGTAAATATAGTTAAACGCTCTGGCGAAGGATTTATCCCTTATAAATGGCCAAAACCAGGTAAAGATAAACCGGTTGAAAAAATCGCATTTGTTAAAGGTTTTAATCAATGGCAGTGGATTATTGGCTCGGGTGTTTACCTTGATTCAATTGACGAAGCATTTAGCGAGCAACGTAACCTTATAGTCATCAGTGCAATAATTATGATTATTGCTGTTATTTTACTTAGTTACTTTATAGGTAAGAGTATTTTAATACCGACTCGCTTAGCGGCCGATATGATGAAAGACATTTCTCAAGGCGAAGGCGATTTAACCCGTAAATTAAATGAATCCGGTAATGATGAAATATCTGAACTATCACGTTCATTTAATTTATTTGCTCTAAAAATGCGAGAGTCACTTGTTCATGTAGCACAAAGTGCAAACGATGTAAGCGAACATGCGCATACAGTTGACGACTCAAGTAGAACAAGCCACTCATTTATTGAGCTTCAAAACGATAGTTCAACCCAAGTTGCAGCTGCCATGGAGCAAATGACTCACCAAATACACGATGTGAGCCGTAACGCTGAAGCCGCAGAGCAAGCAGCTAAGGATGCAGCACAAAATGCATCAACGGGTAAAAATGTGGTTGCGCAAACAATTACAGCAATAGAAACACTCTCAAGCAACATTGAAACAGTCAGCCGTGTAACAGAAGATTTAGCCAACGAGAGCCATAATATAGGCTCTGTGCTTGATGTAATAAGAAGCATATCAGAACAGACAAACTTACTGGCATTAAACGCTGCCATTGAAGCTGCTCGCGCAGGAGAGCATGGTCGAGGATTTGCTGTTGTTGCTGATGAAGTAAGAACATTGGCCAGTCGTACAGGGCAAAGTACTGACGAAATTCAAACCATGATCACTAAACTACAAGAAGGTGCAAAAGCAGCAGTAGAAGCAGTTAAATCAAGCCAAGCACTTTCAGTTTCTACTGTAGAGCAGGCGTCATCAGCCAATACTTCACTTAATGAAATAGAACGACTTGTTTCAATTATTACCGAAATGAACAGCCAAATAGCACGTGCCACAGAGCAACAAACGCAAGCTGCCGACGAGGTTAATTTGCGTATAAATGAGCTATCTCAATCAACTGAGCAATCATTAAATAATACTAAGCAGCTTACCGATGCCAGTGATAATCTCAAACAAAGTAGCGAAGGTCTTTCGAGCGTAGTTAATCGTTTTAAATTAGATTAATCGATAGCGTTCTCATAAAATGCAAAAGCCCTGAATTAACAGGGCTTTTTTATTACATGTAAGTTTTTAGCTTACAAACAATAACGTGCAAACAAGCTCGTTACTGATGCAGCTGTTGGCTTACCATGCTGCCAATCACCGCCTTCAACACCGCTACCTGCTATATCCATATGAACATAAGGTAGAGGCTGTGCAGAGTCATTACCGTGCTTATCAAGCCCACCAACAATAGCCATAAACGCCATAGGGAACTGATGTCCACGAGCAGTAACGGCAGATGCTGCGTTATTGCTAGATAAAACATCGTCAGCTAGCGTACGTGGTTTAATAAAGTCGTAGTCTTCACGGCGTGAACGCGATACTTCAGCGCCATCGGCCCACAAATCTCCAAGGTCAGCTATTTGACGTGAGACACCAGCACTACGAGCTGGACCATTTTCAACATACGCACCGTAAGGACCCATTGCACGTGCCGCATGACCCGTTAATGTAGCAACAGTAAACAGCGTTGGGTTAATCTCACCTTTAGCTAAATCTTTCATTTCGCTAAGCAGGTCGCCCATTGCTAAACGCCCTTCTGCATCGGTATTACCAATACGTACACGAACACCTTCACGGCTAGTAATAATTTCATCTGGCACAAAACAATCTGAGCCAATAGAGTTGCGAACAACAGCTAAGTACGATACCACTTTAACGCCTTTAGGCTGATAATCAGCAACGGCTTTCATAAAGCCCGCAACAGAAGCTGCGCCGCCTTTATCACGACTCATGCCTGCCATATGGCCGCCTACTTTTAAATCTGCACCGCCTGTATCGTATACAAGGCCCTTACCTACAAACATAAGTGTGCGAGTAATTTCGCCCTCTGGTACATATTCAAGCTTAACAACACGTGGGTGATGGCGCTCAACTGCATACGATGCGCGAGCAACAGTACTTAGCATTGGGTAGTTTTTATCAATAGCTGCAATATCATCAATTACGTCAACTGCAATGTTTGAGCCTTTAAACAATTCAACGCAGTAATCAGCAAAACGTGGGGGAGCCATACGCTCAGGTTCAGTGCCACACAGGTCACGCGCTGCATATTGGCCAGCTGCAATTGCATTAACAGCTTTAATAGTTTGCTCGCTTGCGCCAACTAAACCAATCTGTGTAATTGGTTCAATGCTTTCACCGTGATATTCACGCGCTTCTAATGGCTGCCATAAGGCTTGGCAAGCGCCTAAATAAGCAACTTCTAAAGCATGCTGATAACGGCTATCGCCATTTAAATTTGTTAAAAATAATGCAGGGTTAACACTGCCCGACGCTTTTGCTTCGTTAATTGCTAATTTAGCAGCATCAAAATAACGACGCACGTCGTCGTAATCTCTATTTAACGGACCGGTTGGCGCAAGTACAACGCGCTTGTTTTCAATTACTAATAAAGTAACTTGCTTACCGATGCGAGAATCTACGTTTGCTTGAGCTAAAATAGCATCACGTAATGAGTTATTTGGTAACTGAGAAAAGTCATTACTAATAATAATAAGCGCATCATGAGATGTGCATTCAAGGCTTGCACTAACCGCTTGAGGGTATGCCATAAATAAGGTCCTGTTAGAAAACATAAGCCCCTATTATCGTCGATTTAAATATTGAAGACCAGTAAGGAGCGATGAGCTAAACACATAACCTATCAATAAATGGCAACTTGGAGTTACAGGCTTTACAGCTTAATCGAGAATACTAAGTTGGAAGTTTTGCTCTGGTTCGTTTTTAATGCCAACGCCTATGCCAAGTAATCTTACAGGCTGTTGTAGCCCACGCTGGTAAGCCTTAGTAAGTAGTTGAACAAATATTTCTGTATTTAGCTCGTGATATACCTGATCGGCTGAGGTCACTACAAAATTTGCAAACTTCACCTTAACACTCAATTTATTAATACGGTTTTGTAACTGCTGTTTATTTAGCCTTAAAACTAATTCCTCTAACAATCTTGGCAGCTCATCTAAGCACTCTTGCAAACTTGTTTTGTTGTACTCGTAGGTATGTTCAACACTCAGCGATTTTCTTATACGATCTGTGGATACTTTACCAACATACTCACCTGCACATTTTTGATAAAGCGAAACACCAAAATTACCCACATGTTGCTGCATCCAGTTAACGCCTTTTTCACGTACATCCTTGCCAGTATATAAGCCTTTTAAATTTAGCTTTTCGAGCGTTACTTTGCCCACTCCTGGAATTTTCCCCAGCGGTAATTGCGCTAAAAAGTCATCAACCTCATCAGGCAAAACGACAAATTGACCATTCGGTTTGTTTTCGTCACTGGCTATTTTGGCAATAAATTTAATCGGTGCAATACCTGCTGATGCAGTGAGCCCTGTAGCATTGTAAATATCGGCTCTTATTTGCTGTGCAATAAGTGTGGCACTGCCTTTACATGCGGTGCTGTCTGTTACATCTAGATAGGCTTCGTCTAAAGAAAGGGGTTCAATTAAGTCTGTGTAGCGGCTAAATACTTCACGTATTTGGTTTGAAGCTTCTTTGTATACAGCCATGCGCCCTGGGACAATAACTAAATCGGGGCATAATTGTTTAGCATGATAGTTCGACATAGCCGATCGTACGCCATACTCTCTAGCTATATAGTTAGCGGTTGAGAGCACGCCTCGTCGGCTATTGCCTCCAATAGCAAGCGGTACACATGCAAGTTTTGGATTATCTCGCATTTCTACTGCTGCATAAAAGCAATCCATGTCTATGTGAATAAACTTTTTCATCACCACAATAATAACTGGTTATTTATACAGTCATTATTATAGAATCAAATGTGATAAGCAAGCCTAGGGCCTGTTTATCTTTCGAGGTTAAATTTGCAGCAGTATGTTTGGTATTTAGGCAAGGCAGAGCCTATGTAGTGTGGTTATTCCCCATAAATAGGCGATAACGTAGCACAAATGCCAAACATACGCTGCCCGAAGGGTTCTGCCTAGGGGCAATTTACTCTTTGTTGCCTACATGGATGTAGGTAAGGGGCGTGAGCAGGACGCGGAAGCTTTGCTCGGTTTTTACTTAGCCCACTAGGTCACAAACCTCGCGCCGCGATTAAATAGCCCCTAGATTGAACAAATTTTAATCCTGAAAGGTCTACAGGCCCTAGTTAACGATTAAAAAAAGTGTTTATTGTCCTCTGACCTCTTATAACCACGTAGCCAATACATAACCTCAAATAAAAATCCTGCCAACATTAAAATGATAGCGCCAGATTCATTCCCCATCGCGTAACAGGTAAAAGAGGCTATAAAAACCAAACAAGCTAAGGACCAATTAATTATATTCTGCATATTTTTACCTTTGTGTGTGTTTTTGTGTGTCTGTGTAATTTAACTGTAGACCTAAAATTAAACAGGTACAATCATCTTATAAAAAAACATGCCATTAATTATCTTGAGCTCGTAACCCCATGTTGATAATCTAAGTACTTTAAAAATCAAGGGCCAATAAATAATGCAAACGTTTAAAGATCAGCACCCTATTCATACCGATATCACCATAGCATGGGCTGATATGGATGCGCTACAACACGTAAATAATGTAGTGTATTTACGTTACTTTGAAATAGCCCGAATCGACTTTTTAAATAAAATAAACCTGTTCGACACAATAAGCCCAAATGGTGTGGGCCCGGTAATAAGCGAAAATAACGTTCGCTATAAACGTCCAGTAACTTTTCCCGACACACTCACTGTAGGCGTTACAATTACAGATCTTAAAACAGATCGCTTTACCATGAACTACACCGTTTACAGCCATGCACAAAAAGCAATAACGACTACGGGTGCATCTAAAGTTGTAATGTTTGATTTTACTACAGGGCAAAAAGCCCCAATCTCCGAGCCTCTTTTATCGGCTTTAATCAGCCATGCTCAAAACTAATTTAGTTAAGGAATTTTTATGCAATACAACCCACTAGGTAGCAGTGGCGTAAACGTATCTCGAGTGTGCCTAGGGAGTATGACATGGGGTAAACAAAATACTCAAAGCGACGCTGATGAACAAATAGCCTACGCGCTAGCGCAAGGCGTAAACTTTATTGATACAGCCGAAATGTATGCTGTACCTCCTTCGCCAGAGACCTATGGTAAAACCGAGGAAATTATTGGCAATTGGCTATCGCGTAATCAGCAAAAGCGCAGCGATGTGGTACTAGCTACAAAAATTGCAGGCAATGGATTATCGTGGGTACGTGATGGCGGCAATATTACTCGCCAAACAGTAATAGAAGCCGTGGATGATTCACTTAAGCGACTTCAAACAGACTACATTGATTTATATCAACTACATTGGCCAAACCGCTCTACCCCTCACTTTGGCAGACAATGGCCCGGCACTCTTAAATTTACCGACGTAAATACACAAGAGCAGCAAGCTAGTATGCTTGATATTCTAGAAGGCCTTAATGAATGTGTTAAAGCAGGTAAAATTAAGCACTGCGGTTTATCTGACGATACGCCATGGGGTATAAGCCAGTTTTTAAGTTTGGCCAAAGAGCATAACTTACCGCGAATGGTATCTATTCAAAATGAGTTTAGCTTAGCGCACGCTAAAGACTGGCCGTATTTAATAGAACAATGTGTACACGAAGATATTGCCTACTTACCGTGGTCGCCTTTAGCAGCCGGTTTATTAACGGGTAAATATCTAAATGGAGCTCGCCCTGAAGGCTCTCGTTGGACCTTCATGCAGCGTAACGGTATTTTTAGAGATACACCCAATGCAGAGCAAGCAACTAAGCAGTATGTTGAGCTGGCTCATGCAAACAATATTACTCCAGCACAACTAGCCTTAGCATGGTGTAACCAAGTAGATGGCGTAACTTCTTCAATTATTGGGGCAACATCTATAGCTCAATTAAAGGAAGATATAGACGCATTTAGCATAACGCTAAACGACGAAATTCTTAGTGAGGTTAACACCATATTTAGAAACCATCCGATGCCTTATTAAGCATGTATGAGTTAAAAGCGGCCTTGAATGAGGTTGCTTTTAACTAAAATATTTGACCCTACTACAACCAACACTATACTTTTATTAAGTTTTCTTAATTCAACGAACACTTATCAATGCTGAAAAACGGATACTATGCATTTTGCTTATTAATTGTATTTAACGCGCACGCCGTTGAGCAAAAAGTACAGCCTCTAGAAGAAATTATTTGGCTGCAAAGTTACACGCCCCCTTTTCATATAGCTAAAAGCGAAAGCGCACCACAAGGCGGAATTTGCGACAACCTAACCGAGCAACTCATCAGAACCATAACTGATGTAAAACATACTCGCTTAATTGTTCCTCAGCAGCGTATAAATAAATATTTAAATGAAGGAAAAAACGTATGCTTCCCGTGTGTTATTTATAAAAAAAATAATAACCAACAACTTAACTACTCAAATCCAACAACGGTATATCCCCCATTTTCAATTATCACGACTAAAGAGCTAAAGCCGCAATTAGAAGAAAAGCACGGCTCGCCTATTCACCTTATTAATTTATTAACCGACCCGCAATATGTATACGGGCAAGCGGCTGCACGTAAATTTACAACTAAAATTAATACAATTATTGAAAATACAAAACGAGATAAAGAGTCTTCGTTAAGTTGGAGTAGCGAAAATGAAAGTCAGGCTGTTATAGCACGCTTGAGTCACGGCTTTTTAGACTACTCTATTGATTACCCGTTTATGGCAGATTACTTTAATAAACAAGGGGAGTATACGAATATAGAAAGTGTGCCAATTGCAGAAAATGACATTCAATTTATAAGAGGAGCAATAGGCTGTGCGGCTAAAGCACCTAATAATTTTGCAGAGCAAGCCCTTAAAAAAATTAACCGCGCATTAAAAAATAATGTACTTCAATCGCCTGAGTATCAACAAAGTCAGCATAATTGGCTTAAAACCACCTTTACTGACTTTGATAAACACTACCAACAGCAAGTCATTAATTTTTACTTACTTGCCACTGATGCTCAAGCAAACACTGATCATTAGCATAAAGCGCCACTGCAAAAATACTTTTAGCTGTTACCTCACCTACGCCCGACGGTGTACCTGTCATTATTACATCACCGTCTTCTAAGCTCATAAATTCACTAATTTCTTGTAAAATTGAGTCAGGGTTGTGCAGCATAAAATGAGTATCACCTCGCTGAATCACTTCATTATTAATTCTAAGTTCAAAGGTAAAGTGCTTCATTGCATCAGTTAGCGCTACAAAATCAGTTAAAATTACAGAGCCGTCGAACGCTTTAGCGCGCTCCCATGGAAGCCCTTTATTTTTTAATTTACTTTGCACAGTACGCTTAGTTAAATCAAGGCCGAGTCCCACACCTGCAAATTTTTTATCTTTAACTACAAAACATAGCTCGGTTTCATAATGCAGCGTATCGCCGTTGTGAGCTGCAAATAACGTATTAGTAATTGCGCTATTTGGCTTATTAAATAAAACCATTTGATCTGGCGTTTCGTTATTTAGCTCTGCAATGTGTGCGGTATAATTACGACCAACACACACTACTTTTGATGGTGTTAATTCTTCAGATACTAACTTTATTGAATGCATATAAATAATGTCTCAGTTATTGGACCTGTTAACCTTTCAGGATTAAAATTCGTTCAATCTAGGGGCTATTTAATCGCGGCGCGAGGTTTGTAACCTAGTGGGCTCGATAACTGATCCTGCGTTATTCTACTGACTTACATCCCTGTAAGAATAAGTAAAAACCGAGCAACAAAGAGTAAATAGCCCCTAGGCAGAACCCTTCGGGCAGCGCATGTTTGGCATTTGTGCTACGTTATCGCCTATTTATGGGGAATAACCACACTACATAGGCTCTGCCTTGCCTAAATACCAAACAAACTGCTGTAAATTCAACCTCGAAAGATAGACAGGCCCTAGCTAATAAGCGTTTCAAGTAAGCTCAAATTAATAGGTTTAAGTAAAACTCGGTCAATATTTAAATCTTTTATTTCTCTTGGATCAGGCTCTGCTCCACTTACAATCACTAAACGTAATTCAGGGTATCGTTCATTAATTTGCTGGCCTAAGTCAACGCCACGACCATCAGGTAAATGCATATCTAACAATACCTTATTAAATTGCTGGTCATGATTAAGTATTTGCAAACATTGTGCGCAGCTAGACGCAATGACGGTTTCAACGCCTAAACTTTCTAAAAGTAGTTGCGTAATTTGCGCTGCATCATGATCGTCTTCCACAAGTAAAAAGCGCTGCTTTTTCTCGGTTAAGCCATTACTACAATTTATATCTTTAGCTTGCGGTGCATGCTCTGGCGCTACCAAGTAATCTTGCAAACATTGATATAAAGCCGCGCTATCAACAGGCTTTGGTATTACATCGTTAAAACCAAGTGCAGCAAGCTCCTCATGTATTCCTTTCATCGTAGCGGCAGTGAGCGCAATTATTGGGCCTTTGTAGCCCATTTTTCTAAGCTCTATGGTAGCTTCCTTGCCGCCCATTACAGGCATATGAATATCAATAAAAATAATATCGTAAGGCGCTTTATACGCATCTGCTATGCGTACTTTTTCAAGTGCTTGCTGGCCATGTTCGGCATAATCTACGCGCGCACCACAGGTACTGATCATATGACCAACTAGCATGCGTAAATCACGTAAATCATCAACCACTAATACTCGCCCATGCACTTTGCATGGAGCCGATTTACTTTGTAATTGTGGGGCACTACTAAAATTAAGTACTTGTCGTTCTACTTCGCTAATATCACCTGGATATACCGAAATCGTAAATGTAGAACCTTTGCCTATTTCAGAGTGCAAACTAATATCACCGTGCATACGCGCTAACAATTCAGCACATATTGCCAAACCTAAGCCTGCGCCACCTACAGAGCGTGATTCTACATCGGCTATCTGTTCAAATGGCTTAAATATGAGTTCTTGTTTTTCAGGGGCAATGCCCATACCTGAATCTTTAATGCTAAAAAATAGCATTTCGCGATCATCAACCCATTGCGTCCACGCATTAACAACAATTTCGCCTTTATCGGTAAATTTAACCGCATTGTTTATTAGATTTATTAAAATTTGACGAACTCTTGTTGCATCCAGTCGTGCAACCAAAGGTAATGGCTGATGTGATTCAAAGCGCAGCGTAAGGCCCTTATCAAGCACCGATACGCGCATTAGCGTGTATACATCGGCAAGCATGCTATCAAGGTTAACTTCGCTTAGGGTAAGTTCCAGTTTATCGGCAGCTATTTTAGATAAGTCGAGCACGTCGTTTAACAAGCTCAATAAGTGTTTACCATTTCGATAAATAACACCCAATTCATTTTCAGCTTGCTGACTAAAATCGCTCTGCATTAACAGTTCGGTGTAGCCTAAAATAGACGATAGAGGAGTACGTAACTCATGGCTCAAATGAGCTAAAAATCGATCTTTTGAACGGTTTTCGGCTTCAGCTTTTAAGCGCTCTACTCTCTCGCCTTCAACATCTTTACGTGCCAAAGCATAACGAATAGCACGCGCAAAGCGGCTCGAACTCATTTCTGTTTTAATTAAGTAATCTACTGCACCGGCATCAAGCGCCGCCGAGTCTAACTCGTCGTTTGACTGCCCGGTAAGCATAATAATCGGTCCGCTAAAGCCATTGGCAATTGCTTCTTTTAATACATCTAAACCATTCGATGCACCCAAGCGGTAATCAAGCAGGCAAATGTCGTGCTCATTTTTACTAAGCGTTGCAATTGCCTGCTCTGGGGAGCTTATCCATTGAATGTTAAACGTGTGTGAATCCAATTGGTCCAGATAGTCGCAGGTGAGTATGTAATCATCTTCATCGTCTTCTACAAGCAGCAACTGAGTCACTTTATCTAACATACAATCTCCATTAATCGTTAAATGTTGTCGGTAGCTCTACAAATTCTACCCAGTATTTTCCTAGCGTTTTCATCAAATCAACCAAACCATCAAACGTTACTGGTTTTGTAATGTAAGATGCAGCACCTAAGTTATACCCTTTAACCATGTCTTCTTCTTGTTTAGACGTAGTTAATATAACAACCGGAATTCCCTTTAAGTTAGGGTTTCCTTTTATAGCTTCAAGCGCTTCACGGCCATCCATTCTAGGCATATTTAAATCAAGTAATATAAGTCCAGGACGCGGCGAAACTGCTTTGTCTTCAAACTTACCTTTACGCTCTAAATACTCAAGCAACTCAACGCCATCTTCAACAAAATGAAGCTCGTTAAGTACACGACTTTCAGCAAGGGCATCCTGTGTTAACAAACGATCATCTTCATCGTCGTCTGCCATTAAAATAGTAATCGGTTTTACTTTTGAATAGGGCATTTAAGCCTCTCCTTGCAATGTGAAAAGCTCAGCTTCCACAGGTAGTTTTATAATAAAGGTTGCACCTTCACCGTCTTTACTTTGGGCTGTAATTGTTCCGCCGTGGCGCTCCACAATACGCCTACATACAGAAAGGCCAATACCCGTGCCTTTATATTGTGAGCGTCCATGCAAGCGCTGAAACGGTACAAATATTTTATCGGCATAGTCTTGTGAAAAACCAATACCGTTATCTTCTATGGTAATAACTTGAAAACTTAAATGAGTATTATGATCAGAGCTGAAAATATCTTCATCTTGATAACTAATTTTTATGTGTGGGTTTACGTCGGGACACCTAAATTTAACAGCGTTCGACAACAAATTTAAAAACAGCTGCTGCATTTGGCTTTTATCTGCCTGAATAACTGGCAAATCATCTACATCAATTTGTGCTTCAGACTCTTTTATCGCTATCTCTAAATCACTTAATATATCAGCTACAACTTCATTTAAATTCGTGTCATCAAAATCTTTACCACGCGTTGTAATTCGCGAAAACTCTAATAAGTCGTTTATTAAATTAGACATACGCTGCGCTGCATTTTTCATGCGCCCAATGTAATCCATCCCCTTTTCACCCAATTCATCTTTAAACATGGTTTCAAGACGATCGCTAAAGGCTTGGATTTTTCTAAGAGGTTCTTGTAAATCATGGCTTGCTACAAAAGCAAACTCTTCAAGCTCTCGGTTACTACGGCTCAATTCATCTGAATATAATGTTAGCTCTTGTGTCCGTTCAGAAACCTTCATTGCTAATGTTTCGTTTTGTTTTTCAAGCTCAAAACGATATTGTGCTGCATTTCTTAAATTAAGGCGCGTCATAATAAACATACCAATAATCAGTAACGCACTCGTTATTGCTGTTATAGCGAATGTAATTTTAGCTTCATTTTTAATCTGTGCTAATTTAGAAAAATGGCTTACTTTAAAGAGTAATTCACGGTCTTGAATTTCATTAACATACTCTCTAATTTGCTTATAAAGCTTTCTTCCTTTATGCGTATTTAATACATACAACGCACGTCTTTCTTTGTCATCTAGCGCAAGGTTTACAGTTTGTTTTAATTCTTTAATTTTACTATCTACAAGAACTAACAACTGGGCTATACGCTCAGCTTGACCGTCAATCTCAGAGTGAAGCGACTTGACATGATCTGTTTGCGCTTCAATTTGGCCTACAGCATCGTAGTACGGCGTTAAATAGTCAGCCTCTTCTGTCAATAAATAACCACGCTGTCCTGACTCAGCCTGCACTATGGATAGATGCAGCTTCTCAATTGCAGTGGTTAGCATGCTAGTGTTGTCTAAACTTTTTTGGGTTTGTGTTAAGCCTTGAATCGTATTCAATGCTAAAAATGCGTTGCCCACAATAATACCTAGCACAACCACCATAAATGTTGCCCAAGTGATATTCGCCTTACCTTGCTGTTTTTTCTTGCTCATTTAGCTTCCCGAATTAAAGTTTATACAACACTTAATATTTATTGAGAGTCTGATATTTTTTGCAAACTTTCGCTGCACTGTTGGCAATTATTGATAATTTTATCAAGTGCATCTAACGCTTTTTCTTTTGGCATATCGTTTTCAAGTACCAATTTAATCAGCTCAGCATTCATCGAAATACGATTTAGCGGCCCTCTTGCATCGTGTACTAATTTATTGAGTTGCTCTGTTTGGTTATCGGATGTCATGCCCTTCCTCAAATCTATTTATATTCGCCAATACCGCCATATGCATTAAGGCGGTTATAAAGTGTTTTAGTACTAATACCCAGCATTTGTGCAGCAAGCGTTTTATTACCTTGCACCTTATCAAGCGTTGCATGAATAAGTTCTTTTTCAACTTCTTCAATTGTTTGCCCTGCTGATACAGGCTTTTCGGCAGCTTGATTATTAACGCGCGAAAAAGGTGACTCTAAGTTATCAGGTAAAATAATGTCGCTGGTTTGTGGGTCGCTCATGATAAATGCACGGTGTATAGCATGGCGGAGCTCTCGCACATTACCCGGCCATTCATAGCTTTGCAGCTCTTTGAGCTGTGCGGCAGTCCAACTAAAGGCAGTGCCGTTTTCGTCATTAAGTTGATCTAAAAAGGCTTTTGCTAATAAAGGTACATCTTCTTTTCTATCGCGAAGTGGCGGTATATCAATAGGAAAAACAGCCAACCTAAAGTAAATATCTTCACGAATAACATTATTTTTTGCTAAATCGGTAAGCGAGCGGTTAGTAGCTGAAATAACACGGCAATTAGTTGGTATTTCTCTGTTACCACCTACGCGTGTTACCTTTTTAGTTTCAAGCACTCGTAGTAAATTTGGCTGCATATCAATTGGCATTTCAGTTACTTCATCTAAAAACAAAGTACCGTTATTTGATTGCTCAAATACACCTTCTTTACGTGCAATTGCGCCTGTAAATGCGCCTTTTTCGTGGCCAAATAACTCACTACCAATTAACTCTTTGGAAAGTGCGCCACAGTTGCTAGCAACTAATGGCCCTTCGCACTGGCTTGCGTTATGAATAGCTTGAGCCACTACTTCTTTACCTGCACCACTTTCACCCATAAGCATCACGTTAGCATTTGTTTTAGCTACACGTTCAATCATGCTGTAAAGCTTTTGCATTGGCTCAGATTCACCAATCAAACCGCCAAAGTGGCGTACAATACCGCTCGACTTTGCTTTTTTAACTGCTTTTTTAGGGCCATTTAAAACGAGTTCTAAATCTTCACGTTGTAATGGTTTTAATAAATGCCCTACATTTGGCTCACACATATCAGCTAAAATACCTTTAACTGAAGGATGGCCCGAAATAAGTGTAATTTTTGGAGATTGCCCAATCGTTTTTAAGTGATCAAGTAAGTGCAAACCGCTACCATCAGGCAGCATAAAATCAAGCAGCACATGATCAAAGGCATTATTTTCAAACCATTGATGTGCTTCTTTTAAACTGGTAGCTGTGCTTATATTGTGGCCGAGGAATTCGACTATGTGGCAAACAACGTCACTAAATTCAACGTCGTCATCTACTAAAAGTATGTCTAACATGATAAATCCCTATTCTTTTTCCTTATTCTACGCATCCTAGATATTAATTTAAAGGTGCGCACAGAATCTAATTTTTAAAATAAACTTAAGCGATTAAATGCTATTAATGTTACCAACCTAATATTTACGTATGCTGAAAAAAATCGATCATAAATTATGATTAATAATTAAAATCGTTTCTATTTATAGAATGCTAGCAACTATTATTATTATTAAAAACCTAAAAAAGGAGACGAAATGCAGCAATTAAAAACCTTAATACATTCAGGTATTAATATTGACCAAGGCACTCAATTTACACGCTTAACAGCTCGCGCCATTGTAATTAAAAATAATAAAATACTTTTAATGTATACAAACCGTTATGAAGACTACAGCCTACCCGGCGGTGGAGTAGATGACGGCGAAAGTATTGAGCAAGGCTTAATTCGCGAACTAAGCGAGGAAACCGGTGCACAACAAATAAGTGTAGTTAAAGCTTATGGACTCTATGAAGAGTATCGCCCTTGGTATAAAGACGATTTTGATATTATTCATATTAAATCGTATTGCTTTGTATGCAGTATTGCCGACGAGTTTGGCAAAGCGCAGTTAGAGCATTACGAGCAGCAAAATGGCATGACAGCCAAATGGGTTGATATTAACGACGCAATTGCACATAACGAGCGCACCATTGCTAACAGTGAAAAACAAGGGCTTTCTATTTTACGAGAAACTTACTTATTAAAGCGCATTGCAAAGGAGCTAATATAAAGCTCTGTGTTTGTCCCAGAGGGTGTTGTAAATTTTGCAACGCCCAGAATATTTTACTACCTCGAGCACCTCAATTTTTATATTTAAAAAATACCCCTTCAGCAAAAATATAAATTTAACTAATAAAATCAGATGGATAAAAACAAAAGCAACTTTTTTAAAAACTGGCTCTAGCCTTGCACCTTTTGAATAACTAAATTTGTAAGGAGATAGAAATGAGTAACACAGTTAAAACGATTAACCCCGCAACTGAGCAAACCATTGAAACCTACACGCTACTTTCTCAAAAGGAAGCAGAACAGGTAATCGAAAAATCTCACGAAACATATTTAAAATGGCGATTAACGTCATTCACTGAACGTGCAAAATACCTTAATAAGTTAGCATCGCTATTTGAAGATCAAAAAGAAGCTATTGCAAAACTCATGACCGAAGAAATGGGTAAAGTTTACGAGCAAGGCTTTCAAGAAGTTGAACTATGTGCAGGAATTTGTCGTTATACAGCCGAACAAGGCCCACAAGTACTTGCTGACGAAGAACGTGATATGGACGGCGGCCGCGCAATTATCAGCTACCAACCAACAGGTGTACTATTAGGTATTCAACCGTGGAACTTTCCGCTTTATCAGGTAATTCGCTACAGTGCTGCTAACATCATGGCGGGTAACACAACCGTATTAAAACATGCTGGTAATGTATTTGGCATGGCTGAAAAAATAGAAGAGCTATTTAAACAAGCTGGTTTCCCAGAGTATTGCTTTAACAATCTACTTATCGACGGCAAAACAGCCAGTTCTTTAATTTCGCACAAAGCAATTAGCGGCGTAACCTTTACCGGTAGTGATGCGACAGGTAAAAAAGTAGCAGAAGAAGCAGGTAAACACGTTAAGAAAACAGTGTTAGAGCTTGGTAGTAACGACGCTTACTTAGTACTTGATGATGCAGACCTAGAGCTTGCAGTTAAAACCTGTGTAACTGGGCGCATGATCAATAACGGTGAAACGTGTGTTTCAGCTAAACGTTTCGTTGTTGTAGAGTCACTTTACGATGACTTTAAAGCGCAAATTAAAGAGCAATTTGAAGCCATGAAAATGGGCGATCCAATGGCTGATGACACAGACTTAGGTCCAATGGCACGTGAAGACTTACGCGACGGTATTCACGACCAAGTAATGGAATCAGTTAAAGCAGGTGCAAACATAGTAACGGGCGGCGAAATACCTTCGCAAACAGGCTATTACTACCCACCTACTCTACTAGATAACTTAGCCCCTGGTATGCCAGCCTATGACGACGAATTATTTGGCCCAGTAGCTTCGCTTATTAAAGCCAAGGACAACGACGATGCAATGCGCATCGCTAACGACTCTCGCTACGGTTTAGGCGGCGGTATTTTCTCTAAAGATGAGAAAAAAGCCATTGAACTAGCTAAAAAGTACTTTGACACAGGCATGATCAATATTAACGGCTACGGTTTAGCACAACCTAACCTACCGTTTGGTGGTGTTAAAGAAAGTGGCTACGGCCGAGAGCACGGCGGCTTTGGTATGCGCGAATTTGTGAATATCAAATGTATTATGATCAATAGCTAATTTAGCTTTAAACACTAATACATTAGAAAACCTAAAAGTGGGTAACCGCTTTTAGGTTTTTTAACTTTAAAATTAGATTAAAGAAGAGCTTAGTCTCTACTAAGTTCAAACCACAAAGCAACTACACAGTAATAACTGTAAATGAGCAGTTTACTTTTTAATCATTATCAACATAAAAGAATAATATAATAAATTCAGAGGCACTAATTGCAGCTAGCTGCATTATCAGCAAAAACATAATACCAATCCCAGCCTGAGGGTCAGGTTCAATACCAAAGACAAGTACTGGCGCTAAAGTAATAGTACATAATGCAGCTATAATTCTAATAAAAATGAGCCGTTTATTTTCATAGTTCTTAGCGTTAGCTAAAAAATATAGAAGCAAATAAGGCAACAGCATAAACGCAAAGCCAATTTCAGTTGGCATCCAGTACTTAATAGCAACAGCAACTAAAGATAAAACAGCAAGCGCTCTTACCGGATAATACATTTTTTTATAATTCACATGCTTTCCTTTGCACGCAGTGCTTTATTAGCACCAAATAAAATATCGCCGAACAATATAAAAACTTTAACTATGCAATGCAATCTATTTCACTAGACTTAACCTGACAGGCAACAATGAGTGATAAGCGGTCATTGAGATAGTAGTCACTAATTTAGTAAGAATAAGAGGAAACTTTCCCATTTTTTTACATGTTTATATAAATAACAGAAAGCATAATATTTATAGCTGGCAATGACTTAAACTGTTTGCTATTAATGTAAGTTCACAAAATAAGGACGTTTTCGCGCTAAAATAGGGAAAGTGTCCTCTGATAAAGTGTCATAGGGATATCAAGTATGGGTGCAAGTGAAGAGCTATTGGAGTCAACTAAAAACTGGCGAGATATCGTTCAGTTAAATGCAAGAACTGATTCGCTAAATGCCTTCGTTGATGCAATTGTTTCATCAAGCTCAGAGGTAGACAAAATCTCTAGCTGGACGCTTGGAGCTGGCGGGGCAATCGCTGGTCTAATTATCGCAAACATTGATAAGCTTGGAGCTAAGCATTTTGACATCGCTGATATCAAAGTCATGTTGTTAATTCTAACTTCTTCTATTTTATGTGGTTTAGCGCAAAAATCATTAGCCCTTAAATGTGCAGTTCACGTACAAGTTAAAGGCGTATTATCTCTAAAATTAAAAGAGATAATGACTGTTTTTGAATTATATGAGGAGAAAATTGAGCAGCAGATTAATAAGCATAAGTTAGATCTAACTATAGATTTTAACCTGCAAGAGGTAATAACTAGGTTTGTTGAGTTATCTCCTTTTTATATCAAGTGGTTAGTTAAAAAACAAACATCAAAGACAATCGCCGACCCTGAATATGGTCCAAGGCTAATATTAAAAATCTATTACAGACAAAACTTATGGTTTGTGCTTCAAGCTATAGCATTTATAGGCTTTATATTGTTTACAGTACTATCCCTATAAGAAGAGTCTAAGGTTACGACAGTCTGCTTATTGCACTTTCTAGCCAATTCATTATTTTTGTCGGATGGCGTGGCTTCGCCACTTATCCGACCTACACTGCCTAATAACTATAACTTTTCCTCAAACCTCGGCACTTTTCGCTTGTCTGCCTTATTCATAGCAAGCTCTTGGATTTCTTCATGCTTTAGATCTTCGGGTTTATCTTCTAGTGACTCCTGATTGGCGTTCTCAAAAGAAAGCTCAGTCAGTAGCGCAAAGTGATCAGAGCCATACTTAGCTAAGCGCTTAATACGCTTTACTTTAAAGCCTTCGCTGTGAAATAAGTGATCGAGCGGCCAACGCATAAAAAAGTAACTTGCATGAAAGGTGTTATAAAAACCACGGCCTTTTCGAGGGTCTAAAAAGCCACTTATTTGCATAAACAAACGAGTGCTGCGCGACCATGCTACGTCGTTTAAATCTCCGGCAACTATAGTAGGCCGTGTAGGGTTTTTAAGTGCTTTAGCCACCATTATTAGCTCTGAGTCGCGCGGACGCGATGAGTCTTCCTCTGTCGGGCTTGGCGGTGCTGGGTGAATAAAGTGCCCTTGCATTTGCAGGCCTTCATCGTTTTCAAACAGAATATGAATTGAAGGAATATCTTCTTCTATTAGCTCACATATTTGTGCATCGAGTATTTTAAACTTGCTGTATAAGTGCATGCCATAACGATTGTCTTTAGGGCATTCTATGTAATACGGGTAATTTTTTTTAATGACTGATAATTTATTTTCCCACCAGCTATCGCTTTCAAGCGTAATGAGCAGGTCGGGTTGGTGCTCATCTACAAGGCTAATTA
Source organism: Pseudoalteromonas sp. SR43-7 (assembly GCF_014163785.1). Taxonomy (NCBI): domain Bacteria; kingdom Pseudomonadati; phylum Pseudomonadota; class Gammaproteobacteria; order Alteromonadales; family Pseudoalteromonadaceae; genus Pseudoalteromonas; species Pseudoalteromonas sp. SR43-7. Next base: position 46,907 of record NZ_JACJDY010000027.1, read on the forward strand.
GCTGCTCACTTTTATGGTTCGACATAAGTACATTTGCCGACATAATTCGTACGCTGTGGTCTATATGCTTTGGTGCGCTTTGCACTTCTTTTTTAGCAAGCCACGTATACGGGTAAATCCATTTACCTTGTAAAATCATTATAAATAATGAGGTTAAGGCTATAAATACATAACCTATTGCGCTACTTTGCCATAATAAAAACAACGATGTAACGGCTACAAAACTGGCAATATAAAATACCTGTAAGCGCACAAAGTCGCAGCTACGCACTAAGTAATGCTGGCTGTACGACATAGGCAACAAGGTAACCAGTAAAAAAAAGCCAATAATTATAGCCAGCGCAATAAGCATTTTAATATCCTTATAAAGTTAGTTTAGCGACTTAAGATTGAAAGTATTTCTCGGGTGTCGTGCACCATGTGAATAACTGTACGGTCTATTTCTATACTCACTGTACCATTATCTCTAGAGCGTTCAATCACTCTACCTCGTTTATATAAATCACGATCTAAATAGTCGCCTCGGTGGTAGCTTTTACTTAGCCCTGGTGGCGTCCAACCTGCGCGAATTAACTGCTGTGCCTCTTTTTTAGAAAGGTAGTCATTGTCGTTGTGTTTATGAGAATGATGCTTATTATGGCCGTGTTTATGACCATGCTTATCTTTATGCGGTTTCGCATCTGCGCTTATTGAAAATAAAGCCAATGCTATTAGTGCTGTGTATGTTAGTGCTCTCATAAATAATCTCTAGCGTAATTAATAGCTAAAGGTTAACAAACACGGCTGAACATCATATGAAACAGCTTACACTTATTTAACGTTGTTTATATTGTGTTTTACAGTGGCTTCGCATAATAGCGGGATCGCGTAATTTTAAGTGTTTTGTTTTACGACCAGCATGGCGTTTACGCCACACTTTAAAACTGCCTTTTGAAATATGTTCGCGCATAAATACCACCAGCTGCGGGTATTTTAATCCGTATAACTGCTCTATTGCCTCAAAAGGGGTTCTATCTTCCCACGCCATTTCGATAATGCGTGACTGCTGCTCTGCGTTAAACATGGTATATCTCACAAAATTTAACTTATACGCTAGGTAAAAATACTTAGATCAATGCAATTAAGCTCAGTAACTGTATAATTGGCGTTCAATTTATGTATTTTAAAAGATATCGAATTTTTATTTATGCGCGCAATATTTCTGTTTTTAGCTTTAACTTTACCTTCATTATTACTTGCAGCGCCAAGTAAAACCCTGCGCTGCGTAACAACTCACTACCCGCCTTTTACTATATTTGATGAGAAAAGCGATACGTTCACAGGTTTAGATATTGAATACTTAACCTTTATTGAGCGTAATTTAAATCTTAAAATTGACGTAATTCATCTGCCATGGGCGCGCGTTAAAAAAGAAATGGCGCTGGGCTACTACGACTGCTATTTCTCTTTGGCCAATACAGAGGAACGAGCAAAGTATTTAGATTTTACAAGCGTGCCCTTGCATACTACTAAGTATGGTTTATTTGCTTTAAACAAAGATAAATTGCTCACTGACGATTTATCAAATACCCCAATAGCAATGCTGCGCGGCGTTCCTGTGCCTGAGGTTATTGCTAAAAAGTATAACCTTGATGAGAATAATCTACTTCGTTCACTTTCAACTAAAGACACTTTTGAGCTGCTAGAAAAAAATCGCGTTGAATACGCAATAACTAACTATCAAGCGGGTTTGTGGTACTCAAAGGAATATAAAAACGTATCCGCTAGGCAGCTCAATGAGTTTACGTTTCCTACTTACATTGCTTTTAAGCGTGGCGTAATAGATACAAAATTAGTTGATGAGCAAATAAAGCGTTTTAAAGCGCAAACTCAATAATTAACACTGTACACGTTAAGAGATAACCAATGTTTACAAAACTACCAAAGTGGGTTGAATATGGCGCGTTTACGCTCGCATTTATAGCGGGCATAGTAAACGCTGTAGGCTTATTAGGATTTGAGCACCAGGCTATTTCGCATGTATCTGGCTCTGTTACTTTACTTGGTATTAAAGCAATAACTAATCCTAGTACTGCCTTATTGCTACTTTCAATAATTATTAGCTTTATGTTGGGTTCGGCACTGTCGGGATTTTTGCTCTCTGGTGGCTCATTAAAGCTTGGTCGTCATTACGACACTTTGCTTTTTATTGAAGGATTGCTACTACTTGCGAGTGCTTATTTACTCAAAAACACATTCGTTTACGGCATTGTTTTAACGTCAGCTGCGTGTGGGTTACAAAATGCGCTAGCAACTAATTACAGTGGTGCTGTTATACGTACGACACATTTAACCGGTATTTTTACTGACCTTGGTTTAATGCTAGGTAAAGCGCTTAAAGGTGAGCAATTTGATACCCGTAAAGGCGTTATGTTTTTACTCATTATTGCAGGCTTTTTAATAGGCGGTATAACCGGCTACGTTTTATTTAAGCATTACTTAGTGCTGGCTTTGGTGTTTCCTGCTGTGGCTTGTTTTGTTTTATCAATTACATATCGGATTTATAGGTTACGTACGCTTTAACACAACAAGTTTAAATGCATATTAAAACCGCATATTATAGAGGCAATGCAATATAGATTACTTTCAAGGAATGTATGAAACCTTATTTTTTGCCGCTGATATTACCCTTTAGCCACACTGCGTTTGCCAATAATCAAAACAACGATGCAATAGAAACCATAACAACTACGGCATCACGTATTGAAGCACTATCTACCCCACTCCCTTTATCAATAAGTACACTTAGTGAAGCGCAGCTAAATAGCATAGCGCCTACCCATATTGAAGAAGCCCTGCAACGTGTAGCAGGGGCTAATATTCAACGCGGAAATGGCCAAGAGTATTTACCCGCACTTCGCTCTCCGGTACTTTCGGGCGCAGGCGCATGTGGTGGCATATTAACCTTAGAAGATGGTATACCACTGAGAGCCGCTGGGTTTTGTAACATAAACGAGCTATTTGAGGCGCACAGCGAAATGGCGCAGCGCATTGAAGTACTAAAAGGCCCTGGCTCTGCACTTTATGGCTCAAACGCTGTGCATGGTGTTATTAATATAATAACGCCCGACACCACACAAGGCGGTGGCTTAGTTGGTTTAGATTATGGCTCGTACGGTTATACTCGCTACAAATTACGCGCAGGGCAAGATTACGGCAACAGCGGTATCGGCATTAACGCAAGTGTTACCGACGATAGAGGTTACCGCGACGACGAAAGCGTAGAGCAACAAAAAGTAAATATTCGCCATCGCTATTCAAATAATAATTTATTACTTACCTCAGGCCTTACTTATACAAATCTTAATCAGCAAACGGCTGGATTTATTACAGGCTTTGAAAGTTATAAAAACGAAGACCTCGCGCAAAAAAACTTTGACCCTGACGCATTTAGAAAAGCACGCGCATTTAGAGCATGGAGCAACGCTACATGGCAATTAAATAACAATGATGTGCTCTCTACTACGTTATATTTTCGCGACCAAAGCATGGACTTTTTTAAGCACTTTTTACCCGGCACACCGCTTGAAACAAACAGCCAAACAGGTTTTGGCATACAATCGCTTTATCAATATAATTTACAAAGTAATATAAAAATAAACCTAGGGCTTGATGGCGAATACACGCAAGCCGATTTTACTCAAAGCCAAAACGAGCCCACTCAAGGTTCTGCATTTTTAGTTGCTACAGTGCCACAAGGTAAGCATTACGATTACGATGTAAACGCCACGCTTTATGCCCCTTTAGCATCGCTTGATTGGCAATTAAATAAATGGTTACTTACCGCAGGTGTGCGCTACGAGCATATGCAGTACGACTACACCAATAATATGCTAGCAGGTAGAACAAAAGACGATGGCACTGAATGCGGCTTTGGTGGCTGCCGATACAGCCGCCCAGCGAGTGCTAAAAATAGTTTTAGTAATCTATCGCCAAAGCTTGGGGTTAGTTATCAGTACAATACAAATAACACGCTTTATGCAAATTTTTCTCGCGGTTACAGAGCGCCACAAGCGGCTGAGCTATACCAATTACAACGCGAGCAAACTACTGCAAATTTAAGCGCCGAAATAGCGAATAACGCAGAGCTGGGTATTAAAGGGATTTACGAAAAACTACGTTATGGTGTGTCACTTTACGCTATGAGTAAACACAATACGATTTACCGCGATAGTGATTTTTTTACGGTAAATAATGGCAGCTCTCGCCATCGTGGTATTGAGCTTGAGCTTGACTACCAGCTCACCAAGTCGCTTGCGCTTAACTTTGCAGGCACTCACGCAAAGCATACTTATACTAACAACCAAATACTTAACGGTTTAAATATAAACGGCAACGACATAGATACCGCGCCGCGTAATATTGCTAATCTCGATTTAACATGGCAGGCATTAAACAACGCGCAATTTGCTTTGCAGTGGCACCGCGTTGGTAACTACTACACCGACCCAGAAAACTTAAATAAATACCAAGGGCATGATGTTTTAAGCCTACGCGCACAGTGGCAAGTTACTAGTAATCTTGAGCTACTTGCTCGTATTATTAACTTAACTGATGAGGCTTATGCGGAGCGCGCCGATTACACCAGTTTTACCGGCGACAGGTACTTTCCTGGTAGACCTCGTAACGCCATGCTTTCGGCAACTTACACGTGGTAGTCTTATTTAAAGGCTAAACTTATTTAAGAGCTAAGCTAATTTAACTGATTTAAGTCGCTCATGTATTTCATGGGCGACTTTTTCATTACCTTTTTAAACATAGTAATAAATGCACTCACCGACTCATACCCTAATAACTCCGACACCTGCTGCACACTTTGCTTATCAGAAAGCGCTTTTAAGGCTGTAATTATATGTAATTGCGTACGCCACTTTCCAAATGTCATGCCTGTTTCTTTTTTAATTAACCGCGCTAATGTGCGCTCAGTTAATGCAAACTGCTTAGCCCATTGTGGTAGTGTTTTTCGGTTATTTGGCATATTTATAAGCTGATCGCTCATGGTTTGAATTACCTCGTTTTTAGATAATACAAAATCCAGTGGTTGTACGGGCATTTCAATAAGTTGATCAAATAACACCTGCGCTAAACGCGCTGTTTTACTATTTAAAGTATAGTGCTGATTATGCCCAGCCAACTCACACATTAGCTCTTTAACCAGCGGCGTAATGGCTAACGTACAGGTATTTAACGGCATACCGTTTTTACTACTATCAATAAATAAATGACAAAGCTGCGCGTTATCAGACGCCCTATTGCTATGCACCTTTTGTGCTGGGATCCAAATTGCACTGTGCGTAGGCACCATCCACATTTTTGCCGACACTTCACACGTTACATAACCATGTAGCGCTAAAATTAATTGCCCTTTTGGATGGGTATGCAGTGGTATTTCGTGACTTGCATGGGCATGCTCTATTTTGGCTATTATAGGCTGCGCCATAGTTTCAAAATTTTTAATGTCGTCCCAGCCAATTGCATCAAACATAGTTTTGTCTGTTTTTAGTTATTTAATGTCATTATCTCTAAATTATAGTTTTTGCTAAGCCTTTATACTAGCGCCCATTAAGTATTAGCTTTAATGGTCTTCCCTTTTGTTAAATAACACACCTAAATCACGCTTTGCTGGCATATTACTTGTGCTTGGCATATTACTTATTGCCGCAAATTTACGCGCCACATTTACAGGTATTGCACCTGTGCTTGAACAAATTATTAATCACTTTGGGCTTAGCGCATCGCAAGCTGGGTTTTTAACAACATTGCCACTCATTGCCTTTGCGGTTGTATCGCCAATGGCCGCAACTCTTGCTAAAAAGCAGGGGTTAGAGCGCACCTTGTTTGTAGCTTTGTTATTTATACTTGCTGGGGTTGCAGCGCGGGTAATAAATACCTCAGCCATGCTTTTTGTAGGCACCGCTATTATTGGTGTGGGCATTGCCATTGCAAACGTATTATTACCAAGTTTAATTAAGCGCGACTTTCCTGCAAAGGTTGCGTTAATGACCTCAGCCTACGTGCTTACTATGGGCGTGGTATCGGGTGGGTTTTCTACTTTAGTATTTCCACTTAGTCAGTTAAACGGATTAGGATGGCAACTTGCGCTGGGCTCATCAGCTCTTATTACTTTGGCGAGTATTATTGTATGGATGTCGCAATTAAGTAAGCACACAAAACCCGCGAGTATTGCTCAACACACTGACACGTCAAAAAGTGTATGGCGTTATTTACTAGCATGGCAAATTACCCTACTGCTGGGCTTAAACTCGTTTTTAAATTATATAATTATTACGTGGTTACCAAGCATATTAACCGAAACCGGTCACTCAGCTACCCAAGCAGGTGCTTATCATGGTGCTTTTCAAATAGCGACTGCATTACCGGGTTTAATATTAATCCCCCTATTGGCAAAATTAAAAGATCAAAGCGCGCTTAGCTTTATTTTAGCCATGTTGAGTGCACTCAGTGCATTGGGGCTGCTTTACATGCCTAGCTTTGCTTTTGTTTGGACCCTAATGCTGGGCTTTTGCTCTGGGGCATGTTTTATATTGGGGCTGTCGTTTATTAGTTTACGAACCGATGATTCGCAACAAGCAGCGTCGCTTTCAGGTATGTCGCAAAGCGTAGGTTATTTGCTCGCGGCTATTGGTCCTATGCTAGCTGGTGCATTACACACTACAACAGGCAGTTGGAGTGCGCCATTATGGCTGTGCGCTATTGCAGGAGTACTGTGTGCTTTATGTGGTTTGGGCAGTGGTAAAAACACCACTTTAGCTAAATCAGCTAACTAGCTGCAGTAACCACGAAAATAAACCAGACGAAGGTTTACTACTCGCATGCTTTTGCTCATAGCGTTTATTCGTTGCTTCGCGCTGTTCACGGCGCTCTTGTGCTAAATTAGCTTTTGCAGCAAAACGCAAGCGCTGCTCTTGAGTAAGCTCATCATTAAAGCTAATGGCTGACTTTTTAACGGCTAGGCTACTTTTAGGTGAACTACACATATATTTCTCCACATGACGGTCTTATAAATAGACAGTCATGTAGGAAAAAAATTTCAATAATCGTTTGTCATATCCATTGGTTGTTTCGTTTTTAGCATTTAACGCACCTAATTTAATACGGCGAGGTAGAGCGACATGCTTCTATTTCATCGGTGGTCGGTTTTTTTAAAAATTTAACGCTGTGGCTCTTTTCGTCAATTTTAACTATATCCATTGCGGCCATTTTTTTTAGCCAACCAAACATAGGTAAAAATTGCCACTTTTTTGCAAATGTATTGGCGTTGTTACAAATATCTTCGGTGTAATTTAAAGGTGGCGTAAACTTATCGTGGTACTGGTGCAATATCCAGTCATCAATGTAATTAAGCTTTATATTGCTTACTTTGCACTGCATTGCAAAGTCGGTGTCTTCTGCGCCGTAACCAATAAACTGCTCATCAAAACCATTAACTTTATTAAAGTCACGTTTGTTAATCACAAAAATTAAAGACCAAAAAGTTAAAAAATCTACCTCTTCGTTTATAGGTAAGTTTTTGCGTTTAGGGTGATCAACAGCTTCCTCCACTAATAATTCATAGTTACCGCTTTTGGGCACATACGGTAAATACTTTGCTTTAGCACTGACCACTAATCCGTGCGTTAGTTTAGCAAGTAAACTTTCAAAAAGTGTTGGGGAGCAAATGCAATCTACGTCTATAAATATAACGTCGTTTTGCTGCGCATTTTTAACCCCCGTGTTGCGCGCTTTAGCAAGGGGTAAGCCGTTTTCTTGTATGTACACATTTTTAGTCACAAAAGACGTGTTTGGGGTAACATTGTGGCTGTTTTTTTCATCCATCCACACCACCACCATATCAGATGGGCGAAGCGTGCTATTTTCTATACTATGGATAAGGTTAGCAAGCTGCTGGTGGCGGCCTTTTACAATAGTAACGATTGAAAAATTATGACTCAATTGCAACCTCCTTAACTAATTCTACAAACTCGCTGGTAAACTGTTCTGTAGCATTTATTATTTGTGTTTTACTTGTTTGGGTTTTTCTTACATTAACCAACGCAGCCTCTATTTGGGCATTGTTGTGCTGTAAAAACGCTGAAAAAGGCAAATGCACTGCGAGGTTATTTTTAGCTAACATGCGCGCTTTTTCATCTTGCTCTTGGTAGGGTCGGTTTTCGGGTATAACAATCAGCTTTTTCCCCAGTGATAACAACTGTGATACTGCGTTATTGCCACCACTTGTTACAACCACATTTGCTGAAATCGCTTGATCTATATTGCTCACTTTGCCTTTGTAGGTTACTCCTTCAATGGCTTCACCTTGGCAACCAATAACCTCAACGTGTTCGGTGTACTTAATCAGTGTACGGGCAATTAATGCCGCGCTTTGGGCATCGGTCATTAGCAAAGTAATACAGCTGCCAAAATCTGTATTGGTGGCACTTTCACAACCTGTGTATTTTGATATAAATCCTAAATAATGAGTTTTATTAAAATAGCTGTAGTGAGGTGTTTCTAGCTGCTTTGGGTACGGGGCATATAGTTTAGTCGCGCATTCGTAAGCAAACACTTGCGTGGGGTCGCCACTAATATCACCCGAATGGCGCTGCATTAAAACAGGTAAACCAATGCTTCTGGCCATAATAGTCAGTTCGGCCGATACATCACTAATAAATAGTACCGGTTTGTATTGCTGCGCCAATAGGTTAAAGGTTATGGAGCGTTCAAGTGGCGCTTCGCTATATTCTATTCCTTCAAATGCAGTGTTATAGCTTCTTTGTACAGCGCTTTGGCCTGCCCATTTTGAAGGTAGCTTTTCAAAAATGCTCCGCTTACACACTTTATTCAAAGCAATTTTTACGTTTAAATCGCCATAAAGCACCACTACGTTATAGCTATTTTGTAACTTAGTAATAAGTAACTCAGCACGTGTAATGTGGCCCGCGCCATGATGGTGAACATAAAAAAATACAGTCGGTAAATTTGGCTCATATAAGTGCTGCATATTCGGCCTCATAATTTGAAACAGTCACGTTAAAGTCGAAGTTTTTAGCAAAAGATTGGCACGCTTGCGGCGATACTTTGCCTAGCTTTTTAATGGCTGATACAGCTTCATCCACATTGTTTAGTGCAGTACACACGTTAGAAAATCGTAGTTCTTCTGGTATGGCTGTTTTAAAGCCTACAACAGGTATACCATGAGCAAGCGCTTCAATAGTGGTTAGGCCAAAAGGTTCATTCCACTTAGAGGTAGCTAAAAACAAACAAGATTTAGCAAGCTGTGTAAACAATTCATCGTGTTTTAAATGCCCAATATAATAAATGGAGTCTGTAAGTAGCGGTTCGACGTGAGCATTAAAGTATTCCCTATCCTCAACGGGGCCAGCTATGCATAATTTGCGCTGTAATTTTTGCGCTATTTTAATCGCCGATACTAGGTCTTTTTCGGCGTTAATACGTCCCATCCAAAATAAATCGTGGGTTTTGTTAATTTTTTGCACACACTCACTTTTGGGTAGAGTAACGCCATTTGAAATCACTTTAATGGCACTACCTAGATGAGCCTCCCACTCTTTGCATAACCTGTTAGATACGGCAATATAGCGGTGATCGCTACGCGCTTTATGCAGCTTATGTATTAAGCCTAACTTTGGTGATACCGGGGCATGTAAAGTAATTACGCTTTTTATATTATGAAGTAATGCCACATCATAGAGTGCATGGTAGTAACTGTGGTAATGCACAACGTCGTAATACGAATTATCTATTAGCGCAAATTGGGCAGCCTGGTACAGCTTTTGGCCTTCTTCCTCTGTGGTTATGTTGTCTTTCATGCGCAGTGGGGATTCGTCTAACTGTAAAATGTTAAACTCGTTTTCTTCATCAGCATCTTTACACAACACATCAACATTGTGGCCTTTTTTACACAATGCGTTAGCTAAATTAGCAACAAAGGCTTCTGTGCCCCCTTTAAAGGGCTGCCTTAAAGAGACTATTGGGCTTGCGACCATCAGTATTCTCATGCAATCCTCCCCAGTATATTGCTATATTCGCTACACATTTTTGCAATAGGAAAATTACGAGCGCTTTTAATTACATCGCTTTGATTTAGTGAGAATGAAGCTTCAAGCGCGGCGGCTAAACTATTTACATTATTGCCCTTAGCAAGCACGCCTGCGCCTTCACTGACTATTTCAGCAAATGCACCGCGATTAAACGACACCACAGGCGTACCTGTTGCCATAGCTTCTAAAGTAGAAAGCCCAAAAGGCTCATCCCATCGGGCTGACGAATCCCCAAAACGTGACAGGCACAGCAATTTATGATCTTATGTAAATCACCACAACCCACATAAGTCACAACTGCTATGCCTGAGACATCAGTTTGCCATAAGTACTTTAAACATG
>NZ_JACJDY010000028.1:0-55278 GCF_014163785.1 Pseudoalteromonas sp. SR43-7
ACAATGAATTGAGGCCGCATTTAAGTTTAGGAATGAAAACACCAAACCAAGTGCATAAAAAAGACCAGGAGCAAAAGCTACTGGCCTTCATTTAAAACCGTCAACGTATTTTAGGACGGGACAAACTATTACAAGGTTTGTAAGCTAACTACTCGCACCAATCTCTAATTCGTAACTGACTTCCTTAGTTTTTTCTTCTTTAGAAATAAATAATTCAGCGGCTATAACGCCTTTTTCTTGGCTGTTTTGATGAATAGTGGTGAGGCGAGGTACAAACCGGGCTGCTTCATCAATACCATCAAAGCCCACAATACGCAGTTCTTCACCTATTTTTATGCCTTGTTTTATTGCTTCTCGCATTGTGGCAAGGGCAATTAAATCACTCATACAAATAATAACGTTAGGACGAGGGGAGGCACTTAAAACCTCTTTAGCAGCAATAATTGCAAAACGCTCGCTACTTTCAGGAATGTTCCAAATGCGATCGTCAGCCACCGTAATATTTGCCTCGCTTAAAGCGCGTTGATATCCGCGTAAACGTTGATGCGAAATAGATTGTCCGGTTTCAAATTCGTGATGCTCATACACGCGGCATAATACGTTTTCATCAAGTAGCCTAAGCCCTAATATAGCCACTTTATCGCTTTGATTATGCAGTACGTGTTTAGCAATTTCGTAACTTGCTTGTTCGTTATTAATATTTACAGAGGCATTGCGAGCAATATCAAAATCAATTGTCACTACATGTTTAGACACTGTTTTTAACTGCTCAACTAACGCATTATTACGAGGGCGGCCATAACAAATAAAGCCATCTACAAAGTCGACCACGTTATTAAGGTTATCGCTATTACCTGAAAACAATAAAATATTAATGCCGTTTTTTTCAAGCACCGAGGTAACACCGCGCATAAAGCTACTAGCCACAGGGTCCGACACCATGTATTCCACACTATCGGGCAACACTAAAGCAACAATATTAAATGTGCCATTACGCAATGATTGCGCGGCCTTATTAGGTCCGTAATAGCCCAAAGTTTTACACGCTGCAAGAATATCGTCTCGGCGTTTAGCCGATAGCTGATCAGGGCGATTAAACGCATTAGATACTGTCGCGTTAGAAACACCTAACTCTTTAGCAATACTTTTTAGGGTCCAGCGGGTTTGCTTACTCATACCAATTCTTTACTCAATACTCATGTTAATAAACTAACATATTCAGGGCGTTAGCAAAGTAAAAAAATAAGATTTTAGGGCTAATGTCGACACTCTTTAGGCGCAATGCCAAACGTTTGTTTAAATAAACGACTAAAGTGGCTCGCGCTATTAAATCCAACATCAAAGCAAACTTTACTAATTGCATGGCCTTGTAGCAATTGAGTACGCGCTTTTTTAAGTCTTAATTGTTGCTGCCAAAGGGCTGGGCTAGTGCCAAATGCAAGTTTAAACTGCTGATAAAACTTACTGCGGCTCATGCAGGCTATTTTGCATAAGGTATTTATGTCGAGCGTTTCACTTAAGTGTTCTTCAATATAAAGCAGGGCATCGCTGACTTTTGTTTTAAGGCGTGGCTTATCGCAGCTAGCCAGCAATAGCTCGCGGCTTTGTTGTTGTAATAAACGGGTGATCAATTCGTTTAACGACAAATCAATCAAGTAATGTCGCTGTGCGCCTTGCTCGCTAAATAAATGCACCATGCGCTCTAATAATTGCTGCGTTTGAATATTATGTTGGGTATGCACTAACTGAGGTACATATTCAAATAAGCCATCGTGTGCAAAGTTTTGCTGCATGTTAAGTGCATTCGCCACGCTAGTTATTTTGTCGGTGCTAATTTCAATAGCTAAACAAGTAGTTGGGGCGTGCATTGATGCCTGTGGAAAATCAATTAAAACACCTTGCTCTGGCGCTAATACAAACGACTCGTGTGGTAAAAATGCTTTATGGTATTGGCTGCTTTCTACGTGCATTACCTTTTTGCCGCTAAGCATGGCGCAAAACAGCAGCTCGTTTGAGTGCAGTGCCACCTTTTGCGCGCTTTGATATGTGTCGTAAATACTCAATTCACTATTATCTGCCGCAAATGTCACTTTATTTTCTATTAAAACATCAAGTTGCTGGCGTTTTTTGTTTAACTGAGATGTGTGCATATCAATCCTTTAGTTTTTTATTAGTGTGGACCCACAGACAACTTTTGTGGACAGCTAATCAAGTTTTTAGGTGCTCGTTAGGCTAATGTCAAACAACACTGATTAAATATAAAGCATTTTGTTTTATATAAATGTTCGACCTTTAGCTAACAACAATAAAGAGAGCACACACATGATATATGCAAATCCAGGTAGCGACGGCGCACTCGTAAACTTTAAACAACAATACGGAAACTACATTGGCGGAGAGTGGGTAAAGCCTGTAAATGGCCAATATTTTGATAATATAAGCCCAGTAAACGGTAAGGTATTTTGCCAAATACCGCGTTCAGACAAAGACGACATAGAGCTGGCTCTCGACAAAGCGCATGCAGTGCGAGAGCAGTGGGGCACAACATCGGTGACCGACCGAAGTAACATACTGCTAAAAATAGCCGACCGAATTGAGCAAAACCTAGAGTTACTAGCTGTTGCCGAAACATGGGATAACGGTAAAGCAATTCGTGAAACACTCGCTGCAGATATTCCGCTAGCGGCAGATCACTTTCGCTACTTTGCAGGATGCCTACGATCGCAAGACGGCACTATAGGTGAAATAGACGCAACCACCGTTGCGTATCATTTTCACGAGCCACTAGGTGTTGTTGGGCAAATTATTCCGTGGAACTTCCCTATTTTAATGGCCGCCTGGAAACTCGCACCAGCACTTGCTGCAGGTAACTGCGTAATTTTAAAACCGGCTGAGCAAACACCAGCTTCTATTTTAGTTTTAATGGAGATAATTGGCGATTTACTCCCTGCAGGCGTATTAAATATAGTAAACGGCTTCGGTAAAGAAGCAGGCGAAGCACTGGCCACAAGCAAACGCATCGCTAAAATTGCATTTACAGGTTCAACGCCTGTGGGCTCACATATTTTGAAATGCGCTGCTGAAAATATTATTCCTTCAACGGTCGAGCTCGGTGGTAAATCACCTAATATATTTTTTAATGATGTAATGGAAAAAGACGACGCGTTTTTATCCAAAGCAATAGAAGGCGCCGTGCTTGCTTACTTTAACCAAGGCGAGGTGTGTACGTGCCCATCAAGGCTGTTTATTCAAGAAGATATTTACGAGCAGTTTATTGAACGAATACTCGAGCGTACCCAAAAAATTAAGCGCGGTAACCCGCTCGATAGTGAAACAATGGTGGGCGCACAAGCTTCAAAAGCACAATTTGATAAAATACTGAGCTACATTGAAATAGGCAAAAAAGAAGGTGCAGAGGTACTTACAGGTGGCAATGTAGAGCAGCTAAGTGACGATTTAAATGGTGGTTATTACATACAGCCTACGTTATTAAAGGGCACGAACGATATGCGTGTGTTCCAAGAAGAGATTTTTGGCCCTGTTATTTCAATGTCGACCTTTAAAGATGAAGCCGAAGCACTCGAACTTGCCAACAGCTCTGAGTTTGGTTTAGGTGCAGGGGTGTGGAGTAGAAACATGAATCGTGCTTACACCATGGGACGTAAAATTGAAGCTGGTCGAGTGTGGACAAACTGTTACCACATGTACCCAGCACATGCTGCATTTGGTGGTTATAAAAAATCAGGAATAGGGCGAGAAACACACAAACTAGCACTTGATCACTACCAACAAACTAAAAACCTATTAGTGAGCTACAGCGAAGATCCGCTCGGCTTCTTTTAATAAAACAGTTCAAACTTGTACACAACAACTATTAAGTGATGAGGGCGCTGCATATTTGTAGCGCTTTTTTATTTAGAGTGTTTTTATTTTAAAGTGCTTTTATTTCACAGTGCTCACAACACTACTTTAAGTTTGTTGTAATACAGAATTACAATATCAGCCGCATTCAAAACGTTAAAACCTAAGCGCATCAAATAACTCATTACCTGCGTTTAAAAAACGATTTTATGATATTAACTTTTTATAAAAAGCTGCTCTAAAAATGTGCAGTGATTTATGCATTGTCGGATATTACTGATCTCCTCCATTTAGGTGTATTACAGCATTAACGGAGATTTCTTTGTAGTTAACTAGTTGTTTACAGTTGGTTATTTGCTAGCTAAGATAAATGCATTGTAATATAGGGACATTTGTCGGTTTATAAAACGACAAATGTCGTAGACAAAATTGTTAGGTATTCAGGATGAAGTATTTTATTTCCGGCAAAGTTCTTCCAGAAAGAGCAGCTGTTCAGTTTAGTGAAATAGCAATGGACATGAAGCAACACGGGTATTTAAAAATTACCTGTGATGCTGGTCAGTTAAATGCAATATTCGATACTCCAATTAAAGATATAGTTAGTGCTAAATTAACCGTAGAGCATAATGCGCAAATGATAGTTAGCGCTTTGGGTTTCTCTTTAAACTGCGGTTACTCTGTAGAAATTATCAATGTATTTGGGTCTGACGAACAAGATCAGGCGGTTGTGTTTGGCGTTAAAGCGGACACAAAAAACGAATTTGAACAAACAAAAGTATTTAATGATTCCCTACATTTTTCTGTTAAAAACGTCTATTTTAGGATGGCTTTAAGAGATTATATGAGAGCAATCACTGACACTATGGATTGTGCTTTTTATTGTTACCGAGCGCTTGAAGCAATAACTAAGTCGTATAATACAGGACAAGGTTCGCAAGGCTGGTTAGATTTGCACAAAGATCTTGGTACTAATCGTGAAGATGTGGACACTAAGATTACTAACTTTGCCAGTCCAGTGAGACATGGTCGTTGGGCAGAAGTAAAAAGTACAACCAGCAAAGAACGGATGGAAATGCTGTCTTACACGCAAAGTGTTCTCTTGAAGTTTTTGGCAAAGAATATCTAACAAACGCATTAACACTCGCTGCGCTCGCAAGGGACAAAAACACGTAGGCTCCCTGCGCTTCGCTTGGTATTGTAGCCTACGTATTTTTGCCCGTTATGCGGGTGTTAAGTTGCTCATGAAATTTATACTCATAATTCTAGCTTTGTTATCAATTCAAACTGAAGCTAAAACAGTTACGATAGGGCCGCCTGATGGGTATACATTCTTCGGGTCTTACGAGGCTGAGTCTGAACTTGAGAGAAAAGCGTACATTGCTACTTTATCTTTTTTAAAAGAAAAAGGTGATGAAGCATATGACTATTATTTAGAGAAAAGTGGATTAAACATAAAATCTGGTTTATTTGAGTTTAAATTAAAGCATCGTTCTACATTTCGTAATAGTAAATCGGTAATGGATCAATCTTATAAAAATGGTGTAATTCATTATGACTTTTCTACAAATAAAATCGTGAAATTTGTTAGGAGAAAAGCAACTTAACAAGGCATTTAAACGGAACTAAAACAGTGGGTTACGTTCCGCTTCGCTACACAGTATTAGTCCGCTTAATGCGGCGTTATATTTAAAGGATAGTATGGACGCTGAATTACAGAAAAAAGTCGATATAGTTGTAGGTTTAAGCCGGCTTGCGGGTGGAACTCTAATAATCATTGGAAGCATTAGTTTTCATTTTTGTTCAAGCAGCATTAGATCCAAATGCCGTAATTGAAATAAACGGTGTACCAACTAAAGATGAAGGTTCTAAAATAATTGCCGCCATTTTTACTGGAATATTTCCAATTATTGGTATGTTTTTATCTTTCGCACCTAGCAAGCACCATGATAAATGGGTTGCCAAAATAATAACTAGGCTATCTTAAATTTAAATATAACAACACGCCCTGAGGTGGACAGCAAGCGCTAAAGCTCACTTTCCACCGCAAATTTTAACAGCGGTGATCCCTTACTTTTCAATGCGGTTAAGTAAGTTGATTCATCGTAGGGCGTATGTGTTTTCCAGCACCTAAACAGTATTCGTATCCACTTAAATGCTAATGTTCTGATGATGCTATTATGGGGTTTTCCTTTACTTCTTGCTGCCAACTATCGTGGCTAAGTAACGATGCTTTAGCGCAAAATGAATAACGCACAGATTATTACTTTGTAAAGACGCTCAATTGTTCTTCAAGCCAAAGCATAAATGCACTTACGCGCTTGGGTAGGTGGTGTCTATTTGGGTACAAAATATTGATTGGTAGGTCGGGCATCGCGTATTGAGGCAAAACTTGTATAAGTTCGCCAGATTCAAGGTATTTACTTATACCGTGAATAGGTGATTGAATAAGCCCGAAACCACTCAGTACTGCGCTTAAATATGCCTCTGAGGAGTTAACAGTAAGCTGGCTTTTCATCGTTATTGATTGCAATTGATTATTGCTATCTAAATATTCGAAACCCGGATCAGGGATACCAAGTGTTTGACTGTAGCGAACAATGTAATGATTTTTTAAATCGTTAAGAGTTTTAGGTAAACCATGATTTTTTACATAATAACGGCTTACGCAATTTAAAACTTTAAAGCTGCCCAAACGTCGTGCAATTAACGATGAGTCGGTAAGTTCGCCCACTCTTACTACGCAATCAAATCCTTCTTTAATGACATCTACTCGTCTATCGGAGCTGCCAAGTTCTATTTCAAGATTTGGGTGCATTTTTAAAAACGAACTTAAGTTTGGAATGATGGTATCTCGACTAACAGCTTGTGGCATATCTACACGTATTCGGCCTGTTAAACCTTTATCCTCACTTACAAATAAATTTTTTAAATCGTCAGCGTCGCTGATAATTCCTAGTGCACGTTGATAAAATAGCTCACCGTCTGAAGTCATATTTACAGTGCGTGTAGTACGGTGTAATAAACGCGTATTTAATGTACTTTCAAGCATGGTTACTGCTTGCGATACACTTGACTTAGGAAGATTTAAGCTTTTTGCTGCTTTAGAAAAACTACTGAGTTGCGCTACTTTAATAAAAATACGTATTGCGTTTAGGTCTTTCATAACACTGTTTATTGTTCGTTTATTTTGAACAGTGTAACTCTTTTCAGCCTGTTTATCTTTGTTGCTTGAAAAAATATACTGGCTTGGAAGTTATTTAACTCCCCGCTTTTATTTTCAACAGGATATAACAATGAACAAACGAATTGCAGTGATCACCGGTGGTAATCGTGGGCTTGGTAAAAGCACGGTGCTTTGCCTTGCAAAGCAAAATATCGATTGCATTTTTACTTACCGTCGTCATGAAAAAGAAGCAAAAGAGGTTGTAAAGCAAGTACAGGAGCTAGGCTCTAAAGCGATTGCATTGCAATTAGATGTAAGTGATATGCTCGGCTTTGAGGATTTTGCACAACAACTACAAAATGTCCTGCAGACTCATTGGCAACAAAGTGAGTTTGATTACTTAATTAATAATGCAGGGGTGGGGCTTACTAGCAGTTTTGCAGACACAAGTGAATCAACTTTTGATACGTTGATAAATATTAACTTAAGGGGAGTATTTTTTGTTACCCAAACATTGTTACCCTTTATAAAAAACGGTGGTCGTATTATTAATTTATCAAGTGGTTTAACGCGTTTTTCATTACCAGGTCATATTACTTATGCAATGACCAAAGGTGCAATAGAAGTAATGACAAGGTATTTAGCTCAAGAACTTGCACCTAAAAATATTACGGTAAATGTTATAGCCCCTGGTGCAATTGAAACCGACTTTGGTAATGGTGTCGTTCGTGATAACGATGAAGTAAATGCGTTTATTACATCACAAACGGCAATGGGCAGAGTTGGTGTAACAGACGATATAGGGCCTATGATTGCTAACTTATTAGCGGACGAAAACCGTTGGATGACAGGTCAACGGCTTGAGGTATCGGGCGGTATGTATATATAATCATACCAAACGGCATGAATCTTTGAGCAATTTAGTGAATTAAATTGCACTATAATGTCGCTGAAATTTTTATTTAGAACAACTAGGTAAAAAATTTGTGTCTAGTTCTAGCGTAATTTTCTTAACGTTAAGTAGTCCCTATATATAAACAGATTGGTACCATTTATTAAAAATTATAACTTGAGACAATAAAAAAACCGCTCAGTGAGCGGTTTTTTGCATTTTTTACTAAAGGAAATTTAGTTAGAACGTGTAACGAGCACCTATTGAGTAACGCGGACCGTATTGATTAGCAAATAAGAACTGCTCTTCGTAACGTCCGTAACCTTCTTCGGTGGCATTATTTAAGTTTATGCCATCAAAAAATACCGTTACGTTTTCGTTTACATCGTAGTTAACGCTCATATCCCACTGGCCATACGCTTTAGCATATTGCGGAGGCGCATCAGCTGAACCTTGTGCTTGGCCAACACCAATTAGATACGAGTCGCGCCAAGCGTAAGTAATTTTAACTGATAGGCCATCTTTTTCGTAAAAGCCTTGGAAGTTAGCTGAGTCACTTAAGCCCGTAAGCGGTGCTTGTTGATCAAGGCTTTCGCTATCAAATTCAACGTCGCCATCTACAAACGTTGCGTTAACACCAACACCAAAACCGGTTTCACCAATTAAGTGCTGAACAGCTACTTCAAAACCATCTACCGATTTACTGTCGGTGTTTTGTGGTTGGCTAATATTCCATGTAATTAGCGGATCGTCGCTGTTTGGTTCAATAACGCCATTTGCATTGCCGTAACCGCTGGCAATCATTTGTGCAAAAATAGCGTCGGTTGTTGCTTGCTCACCACGTGATTCAATATCGCTTACGGCTTGTAAGTAACGAGGGCCGTTTAAAATATCGTGCAAGCCATCAATAGTAGTTTGCGTAATGGTGGTTTGAATAAAGTTATCAACGTCTTTTTTAAAGTAACCAACAGATGCGTAGCTGCCTTCTGCGTAGTAATACTCAAGTGATAAATCAAGGTTTGTTGATTCAAACGGCAATAAGTTTGTATTACCTTGGCTACCTGTGCGAGAACCTGGTTTTGGGCTGCCTGTTAAGCTGCGGCCACCGGCTAAATTACCCAGTGGTGCACGCGACATTGTTTTACCCCAAGATACGCGGGCTACTACGTCTTCAGTTAAATCAACACTTACGTCGATTGAAGGCAGTAAAACATCGTAATCACCTTGTTGCTCTAAGAAGTTATCATCGCCGCCAGCAGCGTATTGCATGATCCACTCAGAAGCGCTGATCCAATTAACTTGATCTTCAACGCGTTGACGTACAGTACTGGTTACGTCTGTTTGCTCATAGCGTAGGCCTGCATTTACCTTTACGTAGTAGTTACTTACGTCAAATTCCCAGCTTGATTGAACGTAAAAGCTATTAGTGATTTCTTCTACGTAGCTTTCGCTGTCAATACCATCCATATATGCATTTGCGGCGTATGCATCGCCACCGGTTACATCAGCTGTTAAATAAGCTATTTGGCGTGCAACAGCTTCGTCAAAATCGTAGGTATAGTAGTAACCAGGTTGTAAGTTGCTGCCGCCGCCTTCAAATTGATCTAAAAGGCCCGATGTATCGTGGCGAGTAAACATGCTATCTGGGAATATTTCTGTATACGATGGGTTAAAGCCTGGACCACCTACTAAACCACTCCATGCGGTGTAACCACCGGTGTTTTGTTCTGTACGTGATGCGCCAAATTTTACTTTAACTAAACCAATGTCATAACTTTCGTTATACCATGTTGTATGTAGCTGTAATTGTTCAATGTTTGACTCACCCGGTGAGTGAGTAAACTGACTAAAGTTTGAATCAATTTCGCCAGGCGTTAATTCACTTGTGCCATTTAACCAATTAACTTGTGCACTGGGTACTTCGCCCGTGCGGTAATCATAAATTTTATTAGCTAGCTGATCAGAACCTAAAATTACTTGGCCGGCACTTCCCAGCCCATTGTCGGCGCCGTTATCAGTTTCGTTTTTAGAGTCGTGGTAATCAAGCTCTACGTGCCACGTGTCACTAATTTCCCAATCTAGGTTTAAACCAAGTGAGCGTGCTTTTACTTCTGTAGTGCCTTTATTAGCAGTGAATGACGCATCGTTACCGCTAATATCAGCATAAACAGCTGTACCATTTTCATCTAGTTCGTAGCCATTTATATTGCTACCAAAGTCGTTCCAAATACCCCAACCAATACTCTGTGAACCTGTAACTGCTTTACTTGCTGTGTAATCAAGTGTTGCTACAAAGCCATCTACCGGTGCGTATTGAAAGGTAACTTGTCCGTTTGTACGTTCACGTTCTACATCTTCAATAGAGTAGTTCATGTCTTTAGGGAAATAGTAGTTACCTGCAGGGTCTGTGCGGTTATCAACGACGTTGCTGCTATCTAATTCAGGTAAGTCTACGTTTGCCTGCCAGCCTTGAATATTTGCACTTTGTTTTTGAAAGTCACGCTCTTGGTGCGAAAACGAAAAACCAAAGCCAAAAGTGTCATCTACAAAAGTATTGCTGTAAACAGTAGAAAACTCTGGTGTTACGTCATTGCCAGCTTCGTTTGACGAATCGTGGTTTGCTTTAACGGTAGCTGAAAAGTTTTGACCCGGCTTTTGAAAAGGGCGTGCAGTAGAAATATTTACAGTTGCACCTAAGCCACCGCTTGGCACGTCTGCACGTGCTGTTTTAAACACTTCAAGGGCACTTACTCCCTCAGAGGCGATGTTTTCAAGGTTATACGAGCGTGTATAACCTGTGCCCGGCATTTGGCGGCCATTTAAGGTTATTAAGTTAAACTCAGGGCCAAAACCACGTACTGTAATTTGGCTACCTTCACCGTTTGCACGGCTCACCGATACGCCGGTAATACGTTGTAATGATTCTGCTAAGTTGGTATCTGGGAATTTACCCATTTCTTCAGATGAAATGGCATCTACAATACCAGAAGAGTCGCGTTTCATATCCATAGAACGAATAAGTGAACCACGAATACCTTTTACTTCAATAACTTCTACATCAGATGAAACGCTTGTTTCTGCTTCTGCCGCAATAGCTGTGTTTAATGTGCTCGCAGCAATGATGAGAGACACAGAAGCCGCAAGTTGGCTCTTTTTAAAATTGAATGTGTTCATAATAGCTCTGCTTTATAAAATGTTGTTGTGTAGCAATAGGCGCTAAGCGCCTATTGGTGTGTGTTTTATGGATTTGCAATAATCACGTTGTCTATACGGTAAAGCGCGCCATCGCCCATGTCCCAGCTAGGAAAAACCATAATTACGTTTAATGCGCTAATGTCTAAGCCTGCATCAAACAATTGCTGAAGAGGGAAGGTGTATGTTTGCCATTCGCCCGTTACAGGTGCCTGGCCTTCAACACTGCTAGATAAAGCAAGCTCTACGGCACTCGATGTACCAATTGATTCAATTTTAAATAGCCATTGTGCGTCAATATCTGAAGGGGCTGATACAACTTTCATATCAAATTGAACTACACCATTTTCAAGTATTGCAGAGGCATCGAACGATACGTCTTCATCAGCAATAAAGCCCATTACTGTAGCAGTAGAACCAATGCTAAATTGCGCTACTGCGCCATGCGCGTCATCATCGGTTTCTGTTGTTGGTGTAGAGCCACCACAACAATCCCAAATACTCCACTGATCGGCAGCTGCATCTTTAAATACAGTAAGCTCACCCGTTGCAGCTGGCGCTGCATTTGGATTATAAATCTTAACGTTATCTACACGGTAAACAGAGCCTTCACCTGCACCCCACGCTGGGAAAATCATCAGTACATCTATAGTACTTACATCTAAGCCAGCAGCTGCAAGATCAGACAATTTAAATGTATATGTTTGCCACTCGCCAGTAACTGGCGCTACGCCTTCAACACTTGCCGTTAACTCAAGCTCTACTGCAGAGTCGCCGCCATTTGACTCAACTTTAAACAACCACGGTGTAGCTGGGTCGCTAGGAGTAGAGGTTACTTTTAAATCAAATTGAATAACGCCTTCATCTAAAATGCTACTAGCGTCAAACGATTCGCCTGCGCCACCTGACGATGTGCGGCTATTAAAGCCCATCACAGTAGGCTCTGCACCAATGCTAAACTCTGCAGTTAGACCATGTTCTTCATCATCCATAGCTTCAACAGGGGTTGAGCCACCACAACAATCCCACATTGGCCATGCTAGATTTTGCTCATCAGTAAAAATAGTAAGTTCAGGTGATACGCCTAAGTTATCTTGAGTAATCTCAACATCGTCAATTAAATAAACAGCGCCTTCACCTGCGCCCCATGCTGGAAACACCATGATCACATCAATTGCACTAATATCTAAATCTGCGGCATCTAGATCTTTTAATAAAAATGTATAAGTTTGCCATTGGCCAACAACAGGGCTTACGCCTTCAACACTGTCTGTAATCGGCATTTCTACTGCGCTAGAACCTTCATTACTTTCAAGTTTTACAAGCCAAGCTGCATCAGCTGTGCCTGGTGCATTTGTTACTTTCATTTTAAAGCGAACGTAACCTTCATCCAGCATTGGAGATGCATCAAATGGGCTGGCTTTTCCTGCTTCGTCAGTAATAAAAATTTCACGGCTAATAAAACCCATTACAGTGGGTTCTGCACCTACTACAAATTCAACTACATCACCTTGGGTTTCATCTGCAACAATAGCGGGAGTAGAACCACCACAACAATCCCATGCAGGCCAATTTGGATTAAATGATTCACCAAAAATAGTTAGTGGTGTTGCAATGCCTGTCGAAGGTGGGCTAGGAATTGGTGCATCGCCTTCAAGCAAAGCATCGTCTAAGCTATTGTAACCTGGGCGAATAGTTTCACAGCCTTTACCTGTTTCAGGGTTTGATGCACATTGATAAACACGTACGTAATCAATAGCAAAGGTTTGGCCGTTTTCAAATGCGCTAGCGTCTACACCTAAATCATTTACGTTTTCAGGCCAGTCACCGCCTACTGCTAGGTTTAGCAATAAGTGAAAGTCTTTATCAAATGGTGCGCTATCCCAATGCGTTGTAAGTTCGCCAGAACCTTGTTCAAAGTATTCTGCAAACCAACCACGATGTTTTAGGCCTACAGCCTCACCACTTGCATTAGTACGAACTTCTGATTGACGCTGAGTTGCATAAAGGTAACCGTCTACGTACCAGCGAATTTCACCTTCTTGCCATTCAACAGCATACGTGTGGAAATCATCTGCCGGGTTAGTATCTTCAGGGAATTTGTATTCTTGCCCTGTGTAGCTGTTATCTGGCCACGCACGTCCGTAATGAAGTGTGCCGTGGATACTAGACTCTATACCGCCATCTTCATCTGGTGTTTTAAGGTTTACTGATTCTAAAACATCTATTTCGCCAGAACGAGGCCAAGTGCCGTAAACTTCATCAGTTGGCAGCATCCAAAATGCTGGCCAGCTACCTTGTCCTGATGGAAGTTTGGCGCGCACTTCAAAGCGACCATATGTAAAGTCGGCGTTGTAACGCGTATTTAATCGCGCTGAAGTGTAAGGTTTTTCTGCACCCTCTTCAGCGGGTAGGGCAACAATGTTTAACACACCGTCTGCAATGAATGCATTTTGCTCACTGTCGGTGTAACACTGTTTCTCGTTGTTACCACCGCCATCGCAGTTTAATTCATAGTTCCATTTGTTTGTATCAATGGCTGAGCCTTCAAACTCGTCGCTCCAAACCATTTGCCAATCTGATACTGGCTCAGAGGCATCTACATTTTCAAAATTTGATTTAGTGGCAGAGTCACCACCACAGCCAGCTAACGTAACTAAAGAGATAGCGGCAAGTAAACGTGTAATGTGCGTTGTTTCAATGTTCATAACTGAACCCCGGTTTCAACAGATTATTGTCAGATTAATTGTTTTTTGAGCTTTGTTTTTCATGCTGTAAGCGCTTACATTTTAGATTGTGTTTTGTAAGCGCTTACAAATGATATTGTGGAGTACGCAAATGGTCAACATATTTGTTTATTTTATTTACAATTAGTTTACGGTAAGAGGCGTTTTAGTGTTACTTAATTGATAATAGGCTCTTTAATAAGAGCCTATTAAATATAGGGCTAATTCGAGAATATACGCAGTTTACTTATTTTTAAATGGCATGATCAATAAACCCCAAAGCGAGGCGTTTTGCTTTTGGCTTGGGTATTCTTTTAAGCCAATATTTATATCTGCGTCGGTTTTTTTAGCTTTATCTTTATAGCTACCAAATAATTTATCCCACCAAATTACACTAAAACCATAGTTTGAGTTAGTTTCACTAACCACTTGGCTATGGTGAATTCGATGCAATATTTGCGTCATTAATATTAAACGCAGTGGTTTTTCAATGGCATTAGGTAGGCGTATATTTGCATGATTAAATAATGCTAAACCATTAAGTGCTATTTCAAATATAAGTACCGCAATGGCAGGTAGGCCAAGAGCAGTTACTGCAATGAGTTTTATAAGTATGCTCAGTACAATTTCGATAGGGTGAAAGCGCAAGCCCGTACTTGTATCTACGTGTGCATCGGCGTGGTGAACGCGGTGCAAACGCCATAATATAGGCACTTGATGAAATAATCTATGCTGCCAATAAATTAATATATCGAGTAAAAGTATGCTCAATATAATAATTAAACTGCTTGGTAGGGCTATTTGATTAAATAAGCCAATGCCGTGCTCTTGATTGTAAAGTGCAACAGCGGTTAACCCAATAGGGACCACTAAGCGCGCAATAACTGATGATGCAAACACTAATCCAAAATTAGCAAACCAACGTGTACTGCTTTTAATAGGTGCTTGGCGAGCAGGCTTTTGCCATTCAAGCAGCATCATTATAATTAAAATGCTAAAAAAGCAGCCGAGTCGCCACCATACTTCATTAGTCATTTATTACCTCAGAATTTGCACTGTTAGGCACGTTTTCAGCTGCTTTGTTAGCATCGGCTTCTTGTTGCTTAAGCGTATGATAACCGCCATGTATACGGGTAAAAATAGTTATGCCACATGCAATAGCAAAAATGCTCGCCATAACTGCAAAGTGCTGCGGCCAAATACAAAATGCAATAAATAGCGCTATTGTTTCAGTGCCTTCGGTTAAACCGTTTAAGTAGTAAAAGCTTTTGTATTTAAATTGCGGTTTTTCGAGTTTAAATTTTTCTGCGGCAATCGCAAAAGCTAAAAAGCTTGAGCCCGTACCAATAAAAGTGGCAAGTAATAACGATCCCGCTATCGCGTTTTGCTCAGGGTTTGCCAAAATAAAGCCAAGCGGAATAGCCGCGTAAAATAAAAAGTCGAGTGTGATATCTAAAAAGCCACCCGCGCTTGAACTTTGGTTTGCATAGCGTGCTAATGCGCCATCAAGTCCATCTAAAATTCGATTTAAAGCAATGGCCACTAATGCGCCGTACCACATTCCAAACGCCAGTAATGGCACAGCTAATAAGCCAACTAAAAAGCCTACAACAGTGAGCTGATCGGCGGTTATGCCGCGTTTATGCATAAGCGTAACCACAGGTGTTAAAAGTGGCTTAATTACAGGGGTGATAAATTTGTCTAGCATGTTTATTGCCTTATGCGTATTAAAGCCACGGATTAAAGTGCGCTATTTAAAGTAATGAGTTTGCCACTTGCAGCGTCGGCATCGCTATGGTCATGAGTTACCATAATTGCAGGTAGCTTATGATCGCGTATTTGGCTAAACACGAGTTCGCGTGTATCAACACGCAGTTGGGTGTCGAGTTTGCTAAAGGGTTCGTCAAGTAAAATGGCTTTAGGTTCGCTCAGCAGCATACGTAATAATGCAACACGGGCTTGTTGCCCGCCCGATAAGTTATCGGGGTGACGATTGCCCATATCTTTAAGACCTACTTGCTCAAGTGCGTGTTCTATTTTTTCAAGGCGTTGTTTTTTATTACCTTTTGGCATTGCAAAGGCAATGTTACCAGCAACAGTTAAATGCGAAAACAATAAAGCGTCTTGATAAAGCACTCCAATATGGCGCAAGTGTGGAGGGGTGTTATCGATATTTTGACAATTAAGCCACACCTCTCCATTGGCCTTAAAGCTACTTGGTAAAGTACCCGTAATCCAATTTAATAAGCTTGATTTACCACTGCCTGATGGCCCCATAATGGTAAGTATGTCACCGCCATTAACTTGCTCGTTTAAGCTAAGTAGCAGCTCATTTTGGCGATAAAGCTGACAATTTTTAATTTGTAACGATGACTGCATTAAAAAACCTTAACCCTGATGGTGTTAAACATGGGTGCTTTAAATATGTGCACTTTTAAGCACGTGCACTTTTGAAAAAATATTTAGGTAAAACCCATGCCAGTATAAATCCAATAAGTGGCAACGCCATTTGCATAATAGCGTACACGGCACTGGTGCGTCTGCTTGCGCCATTGGCAAGCGTAACGGCTTCGGTTGTTATTGTGGCTATGCGCCCGCCGCCAGCTAAAAGCGTGGGGAGGTATTGTCCAAAACTAATTGCTAAGCCCAGTGCGGCTGCAATTAAAATAGGGGCAAACAACTGAGGTAGTTTTACTTTAAAAAACACCTTGCATGGCGCTGCGCCTAGGCTTGCTGCAACATGAGCAAAACGAGGGTCTAAGCGCCTATAACTGCTCGCCAGTGACAAAAACACGTAAGGCAACACAAACAGTAAATGCGTAAGTACCACATTAAAAAATGCGGCTTGGTTATTTACCAATTGTTGTATCCATACTAACCCAAACAAAAAGGCAATACTGGGTACTAATAACGGTAAGTAAATAATTAAACTGGTAAAACGAGAAATCGGTTTATCACTCAATTGCTCTGATTCTAAACACAATAAAGTAAGAATAATGGCAAATAGTGTGGTTACTAAACCGATTGCTAGGGTATTAAAAAGCGGGCTGCTCATTTGCATTAGCGCACTTTTAAAATGCAGTAGTGTAAATTGCTCAGGCATTGCATCTGGAAAGCGCCAAAAGCCTGCAACCGACCACATAACTAAACCAATAAGTGACAACAATATGAAGCTAATTACTAATGTGGTGAGTACGACCGTTATTTTTTGCCAATAAAATCCGCCGTATTCGCGCACTCCATTAGTGAGAGAGTCGCTAAATAGCACTTTTACGGCCTTTTCTGCGCCAAGCCAAAGGGCTAATAACCCGCCTGTAACAGCCAGTTGTAATAAAGCGCCCGCTGAGGCTTTAATGCGCAGGTTTAAATCAACATCGTTAAACCAATGCATTATTGCAACGGCCAATGTGGGTGGTGTATTTGGGCCTAAAATGAGTGGCATTTCTACACTGGCACTTGCATAGGCAAGCACGGCTAAAAGGGGCAAACGCAGCAGCGGATAAAGGCTTGGCAGTATTACTTTAAAAAAGGCGGTCATTGGGCAATAACCCAAGTTAAGCGCAACCTTATGTTGTTGGCGTAATTTTTTGCCAAGCTCAGGTTGAGCAAGTACGCCCAGTGCCATTAATAATAAAAAGGGAAGCTCTTTTAGTGTTAAGCCTAAAATAATACTAATACCGAATGAATCATGCGGAAACATGCCGTTTGGCGCAAGTTCCCAGCTGCTTAACCAAGGCGACGCTAAGCGTGAAATCATACCTGAAGGGGCAATTAAAAACCCTACCGCAATAGCCGCGGCGGCATGAGGTATAACTAATATAGGGCTCAATAAACGCTGAATTCGGTTAAGCCACGGGCTATTAAAAAACGCAGCTAAAATCATTAAGGTAATAATAAATGCAAGCAAAGTACTTATTAAGCCCGTTGCAACGCTTAAGGTAACCATTTGGGTGAGGCCGGGTGTTTGCCAAAGGGCATTAAAACCTTGCAAGCTAAACGTTGTTTGCTCAAGTACGGGCGCATAACCAAAGGCAGGCAGCAATACGCTAATTAAGCCACCAAGTACGGGTAGTATAAGTAAAGCGAGTAAAAATCGCGGGCTAAATTTTACAATGCGCGTAAACATATCGGTGCTGCACTGCGTTGTTGCTTTGGTATTAATCGGTACACTTTTTGAAATAACACTCATTGGCTTACTCCATAACGAGTTTGCCAACCTTGCATAATGGCGTTTACCCAGCTTGGATGAGGTTCGCTCAATGTGCGTTTAATACTGTTTAAAGGCAGTGCACTTGGATGCGGTTTAGCTGTTTTAAATAAAGCTTGCTGATCAGGCGTTAACGTTGATTGAATAAGTACGCTTTTATCGCCCCATATATGCGCTTTTTGTTTTTGAGCTTGCGCCTCAGGGCTGAGTAAAAAATTAGCCACTAATTGCGCACTTTGCTGGTGGCTTGCATTGTAAGGGATTGCCACAAAATGGGTATTACTTAAACTGCCATCACTCATTGCGTAACTGCGAATGCTGTTTGGTAAATCATAGCGTTTTACAGCTGCGGGTACTTCAGGTGCAGAAAAAGTAAAGGCTAAACTCAACTCTGTATCGTCTACTAAGCGGCGCATTTGAGCACCACTTTGCATAAAATGAGTGCCACCACGCCAAAGAGTTGGGTGTAATTTATCTAAAAAGTCCCATAACGGATTTAGCACTTGTGCAGTATTTAAAGCGGTAGCTGGTTGGTTTAGCTGCGCTTTAATATTTTTGCTGCTTTGCTGATGCAGTACAACTAAGGCGTATTTTAAAAAGCTCATACCTAAAAAGTCAGGCGGCTTTGGGTAACTAAAGCGACCAGGGTTTTGCGCGCTCCAGTTTAATAATTCGTTTAATGTAGTAGGCAATTTATTGTTTGCCTTACCATTTATTGCAATGCTGTCGTAATAAAATGTAAGTGACGCTTGCCCCCATGGAGCCTCCATCCCATTGGTAGGTAAACCAAAGTCAAAGGTTACAGCAGGGTTGTTAGCCGGATCGGTTAATGCAAAGTAGGGGAGTTTATTTGCCCATTGCTTTAAAAGCAGAGAGTGCTCACTCATGGTGGCAAAGTTAGCCCCGTTGATCCACATTAAATCTACGCTGCCTTGGTTGTTATTGTTTGCTGATTTTTCGGCAAGTACACGGCTTACTGCTTCGCTGGTATCGCTTAATTTTACATGCACTAGGTTAATGTTGTACTTAGTTTTAACTTGCTGCGCTGCCCATTGAATATAGGCATTTATTTGCGCGTCGCCGCCCCATGCATAAAAGTAAACATCTTGATTACTACCAAGTGTTTGAACTTGTTGCCAGCGAGCTCCCTGTTGTGTGTTTATTACTAAATTACTTTCACTCTTTGAGTTGATAACGGGATTAGCAAACGCAGTGCTCGAAAAAACAGCTAAATTTGCGATTACACAAACGCAAAACGCGACACAGCAAAAGCTGTATCGCGCCAGTGTTTGCCAAAACTTAATGGCGAACATTTAAATCCCAGTTGTAGTCTAAAAATTTAACTTTCATGTCATCATTTTTAAGTGCTTTTTGCTGAGCGGGTATCAGTTTAAGTGCATCGCTATATTGCAGGAAAAACTGCTGTAGCGTGTTTGCACCTCTAAAACCGTTTTCAAAGTCATCGCCGTACCATTTAAATATTGAAGACACGCCTAGCGTATTTTCTTGAGCCATATTGCGTGTCATATCTGATAAAAAGCGTACTGTTTGCTCTTGCAATTGGCTCTCTAAATCAGTGGCTGTATAGGCTTCTTCTCGAAGCGCTGGGCAACCAATACTCGCGCAATTTACTGCAAAGTGAATACGTGGGTCGTTGTATTTACCGCTGCCACGTATTAAACCATGCTCTATATCATCAAGGCTGCGAGTTTTGCCAAGTAATGGCACAAACTCTTTACTCCATGGTGAGCTAAAAAAGCTCCCTAAGTCTTTAATTGATTTAAGATCTGGATACTTAGTCAATATAAGTTCAACAGTCCACGCATTATAAGCATTGATTAAAAAAGCGAGTTGCTTAGGCTTTTCCCACGCGTCAAATTCGCTTTGCGTTACAGCCGTTAACGAATCTAAATACGTTTTTAGCTGTGTATGCTCACGTTTTATAGCAGCGTAATCAACCTCAGTACTGTGATTATGATTAATAGCGACAACATACTTATTTAATAATGCATTCCAGCTATCGTGCATGTTTTGGGCTTGGGCCGAAAATGATGTTGCAAACGATGTTACAACTAAAGCCGAACCAAGTAGCAATGCTTTTAGAGGTGTTTTAAACATATTAGCCTCTGCGCCATGTGTGGTATTTTTCAAGCATGTTAAGTACTTTTTCAGGTGCATGAGCGCGTTTCCACTCGCCTGCTGCGTACTTGTTACCTTCAGCCCAAGTAGGGTAGCTGTGTATAGTACCGAGTATTTTGTTAAGGCCTAAACCGTGTTTCATTGCCAGTACAAACTCAGCAATTAAATCGCCAGCGTGTTCAGATACTACAGTAACACCCAATATTTTGTCTTTGCCTTTGGGTGTAATCACTTTAATAAAGCCTTTTGTAGCGCTGTCGGTAATTGCACGGTCTAGCTCTTCAAATTCAAAGCGAGTAATTTCGTAATCTATGCCTTTGTCTTTTGCGTCTTGCTCGTTTAAGCCAACACGTGCTACTTCTGGGTCAATAAACGTAGTCCACGGAATAACACGGTAATCTACTTTAAACTTTTTAAGGTGACCAAATAAGCCATTTACCGCTGCGTACCAACCCTGATGAGCTGCCACATGTGTAAATTGGTATGGACCTACAATATCGCCTGCTGCAAAAATATTAGGGTACAGTGTTTCTAGGTATTCGTTAGTTACTACTGTGCGGTTTGTTTCAATGCCAAGCTCTTCAAGGCCATAACCTTTAAGGCGTGCACTTCTACCAACGGCACATAATAGCTCGTCGTATTCAATATCTATTTCTTTGTCGTTATGTTTAACAACAATATATTTTTTACCATCGCGAGCTTCACAGCGAAGTGCTTGGTGCGATGTTAAAATATTAACACCACTTTCGGTTAACGCTTCGTGAGCAAAAGTAGACACTTCCAGATCTTCTTTGATCATGATGCGCTCCGCCATTTCAATTTGCGTAACGCTTGAACCTAAACGTGCAAAGCTTTGTGCTAATTCGCTACCAATTGGACCACCACCAAGTACTACAAGTTTCTTAGGTGCCTCATCTAGCTCTGCAAATTTATTCCACAACGTATCGCTTGTTACATAGCCAGTTTCTTCAATACCAGGTAGTGGCGGTACAAATGGGCGCGCGCCAGTGGCAATCACAATAGTACGAGCGGTGAGTGTTTGCGTGCCACCGTCGTTAAGTTT
Source organism: Pseudoalteromonas sp. SR43-7 (assembly GCF_014163785.1). NCBI lineage: Bacteria > Pseudomonadati > Pseudomonadota > Gammaproteobacteria > Alteromonadales > Pseudoalteromonadaceae > Pseudoalteromonas > Pseudoalteromonas sp. SR43-7. The sequence goes on from NZ_JACJDY010000028.1 coordinate 21,244, forward strand.
AATTTCTACAGTCCACGGGTCTATTAATTTACCGTAACCTTTTACAACATCTACGCCTAGGTTGGTGTAACGCTCAACGCTGTCGTGCGGTGCTACATCGGCAATAACTTTATGTACACGTGCCATTACTTTTTTGAACGAAAACTGCGGTGTCGCATTTTCTAGGCCGTAGTTTTCACCATGGCGAATTTGTTCTGCAATTTTAGCGCTTTTAATGACTGCTTTACTTGGAACACAACCATAGTTTAAACAGTCACCGCCCATTTCGCCCGCTTCAATAAGGGTTACTTTTGCTTTAACAGCAGCGGCTATATAACTTGTTACCAAACCACCTGCGCCTGCGCCAATAACAATCATGTTACGGTCGAATTTTTTAGGCTTAGTGTAGTTTTTGTATACGCGACGCTTTTTAAACACGTTTAAGATTCCTTTTGCAATGAATGGGAATATACCTAATAAAGCGAATGATAAGATTAAGTTGAATGATAAAATTCCAGATAAGCTTTCTATTTGCGCCAGTTGTGTACCTGCGTTAACAAATACAAATGTACCGGCGAGCATACCTGCTTGGCTTACCCAGTAATAAGTCCAAGACTTTATTGAAGTAACACCCATTAGTAAGTTGATTAAAAAGAACGGAAACACCGGTACTAATCTAAGCGTAAATAAGTAAAATCCACCTTCTTTTTCAACGCCTGCATCAATGGCGGCTAATCGCTCAGGAAAACGTTGTTTAATAGTGTCACGTAGTAAGTAACGCGATACTAAAAAGGCAAGTGTTGCGCCAATAGTTGAGGCAAAAGATGCAACCAATAAGCCTTCAACTAAGCCAAACAATGCACCTGCGGCAAGTGTTAAAATAGCGGCGCCTGGTAAAGAGAGAGCAGTTACTACTACGTATAGTAAAAAGAACCCACCAATAACTAGTAACGGTGACTGCTCTTTGTATTGGTTAAACTGATCCATCGACCCTTTTAAGCCATCAAGCGTAAGTAGTTGGTGTAAGTCAAAATGAAAGAACAGACCGACGGCGGCCGCTGCAATCAATAATAGAAATATTTTTTTAATCATGTTCTCTCTCTTAAAAACTATGCGTAAGGGTTAACTTGGCGTTAATTGGCAACTCAGGAAAAGCTAAAGTTGCACCAAAGTAACCGCCTTCAAATACTGGGCGCCAGTTTTTTTGATTCGTCACGTTGTTCACATCTAATCGTAACTTGGTATTAGGCGTAAAAGCATAGCTAGTATTTACGTTTAGGGTGTACTGATCACGAATTTTTACTGTCGCCAAAAAGTCTAATGGGTAACTCTTTGTATATAGACCTGAAAAACCCGTTTGCCATTTCGAATTAATTGAATAATTTCCGTTAAAGCTGAAAGATTGCTCAGGGATGCCCTGAACTTGGCGGTTTGAAGGTGCAAACGCGGTAAAGCTAGGTGCGCCAACACTGGTACCTGAAATAATATCTGGACGTGAGTTGTCAAATGCATCTGCTACTTGCGCTGAGTCTTGGCTACTTGCAGAATTATCGTAGCGAGCGTCAATATAGCTGTAGCCGGCACTTAGCCAATAAGGGTAAGCATCATAAAATACTTGGCTTTCAAAGCCGGTAGTACGAATGCCGGTATTACTACCATCACGATTACGTAAACTACGACGTTGGCTGAATACTGCTCCATCGGCGTACCAATCACTGTCGGTTGGTGCGTATTTCAAACCAAATTCAACTAAGGTATTTTCGGTTGAAAAGTTTTGTGCGCTAATCGTGTTATCACCACCAAGAGATGTGCCGCCAGCCATACTATTTGATGTGGCTTCGTTGTAACTTGCTGCACCATAAGTGGTGTAATCACCATTTAATCGGTAGTTAAAGCTTACTTGCCCCGAATGTAGCTTATCGTTAATGCTGTCGCTCGCTGCAATTTCACCCTCTGGTGCTATTGGGTCGTGCGCGTCTACGTCATAAAAATCTATGCGGTAGCCAACACTTGTATGAAACTTATCTGTCCAATCTGAATCTTGCTGAATAGCAAAACCCGTTTGCCATGAGCGCGAATCGGTAGTGTCTGATAAGTTAAAGTCGCCGCTGCCATCGTTATTAATATCGTACTGACCACCAGGGGATACAAATACACCTGGACTAATTTCAATTAAACGCGCTTGTTGTGCATCAGTTAAAGGAATGCGGCGATTTGAAATTGGGCCAGTTAAATCAATAGGTAAGTCGGCTTCTGTTGTAAATTGGCTGTAGCCTAGCACGCGGTTGTAACGCACATCAAAAGCAAAAATTGTTTGCTGCTCGTTGCTCCATTGGTAGGTCAATTCGGTACGGTTTTGCGCGGTATCGGCACCATCTATAATTTCAACAAAGCTATTTTGTGCAATTTCTTCGCGTTGTAAGTGCTGAAAATACGTAATGTTTTTTATTGATGCGTTGTTTGAAAGTTCACGCTTATAAATACTGTGTAGTAAATAAGTAGTGGCTTCGTTTTGATTGTCAGGGTCGGTAAGTACTGTACTACGGTCTATTTTTACTTGCCCAGTAGGTGAAACAATAGAACCAGCTGCAGGTACTGTACTGCCATTGGCTTGCACGCCTTGGCCGGTAACATAAAGGCCATCATCAATTAAGGCTTGAGTAGGGCGGTTAATACCTGCGTTATCGGTAAATTCAACTTGGTATAACTCCAAGTTAATATCCCAGCTGCTCTTGTCATCAGGTAACACCCTAAGTGCTGCAAATAAGCTGTCGCTTTTCGTGCCCGAAAAGTCGTAGTAACTGCCGTTATCAATGTGTTCAGCGCTTACTCTAAAACCTACTTTGTCTTTTACTATAGGTGCACTGTAATCAACTAAAACACTGTACTGATCCCATCGTCCTGCAGATACCGTTGCTTTGCCTTTACTGTCGTCAGTTGATGCTTTTTTAGAATGTAAGTTTACAAAACCACCGTTGCGTTGGCTTGAGCCAAATAATACCGGTGGCGCGCCTTTTACTACATCTATTTGTTCTATAGAGTTGAACGATAACGGCACACCAAAGCCATTATTACCTGCTTGGCGGCGTGTACCATCTTGGAAAAGCTCACCTAGTTGCCCACGAATAGTAGGTAAGCTTGGTGCCCCAAAACCACTGGCTGAATAGGTATTAGGGCTTACTGCAAGTACATCTTGTAAAGTCGTAATATTGAGTTGTTCTATTAACTCGCTTGAAATTGGTGTTACTGAACGGGCTATATCTCGTAGAGCTAAGTTGTCGCCAAAAGGGCCGTCTACAGTGGCATTTTTAACCGAAAGACCTTGAGATTTAATAACTTGGCCTGCCACCTCAATACGCTCAATTGCGCCTTCTTTTGCTGATTTTGATTCTTCGGCTGCAAAAGCATTAAGTGGTGTATTTAATATGGTGGCTAGGGAAAGTGCTAAATATGCGTGTTTCAAACGTTTTCTCTCTACGGTTAAAATGTTGTTGGCGATAAAGACCGAAAGGATTAAAAATAACTTTCAGTAAAATTTTGATTCTTTTTGTTTTTTAGAACATAACAAAACAGATGCATTACAAAGTTGGTAATTAAGTACTATTGTTTTATTAGTCGATAAAATATTAATAGGGCGATTGTATTAGAGTGAATGTAAATATATGCTTTTAATAGGATTTATTAATTATAGACTACTTTCAACCTGCTAACATTTTAAAAGAGTTAACTTTTATGAAGCATTTTTTAAATTACTTAAATAAGCTTCACTTTTAGTACTGCATGGCTTAACTAATGAATTTAATTAAAGAATTTTGAAATAAAAAACAACTTATACGGTCTAGGTTACTTCTACGTTTATTAATATTCATTTAAGGAAATTTTATGACAGGTTCAATGAATTCTGATGTGCAAAACCGTTTGCAGTGGTCACTTTTATCTTTGCGTTTAGGCGTGTTTATTGTAATGGTTATGTGGACATTCGATAAGTTTGTTAATCCTGGGCATAGCGCACGTATTTTTGAACATTTTTACGGTATTAGTGGCTCTACAGATATAGTGGCTTACATTATTGGTGCGGTGCAGTTAGTGCTTGTTTTAGCATTTTTAGCAGGTATTAAAAAGCGTATAACGTACGGTATCATTTTTGTAATGCATGGCTTATCTACGCTTTCTTCTTACAACCAGTACATAGATGGCTTTAATAACTTATTATTCTTTACTGCATGGCCAATGTGGGCTGCGTGTTTTGCACTTTACTTATTACGCGACCAAGACGTGAAATTTACTTTAAAGTAATAAAGTACATGCAAAAAAATTGGTTATAAGCCATAAGGCTTATAACCAATAAGTACACAGGGAGTGTGTGGAAGTCGGTTTGCGTGTTTACAACTAATGCATTGCGTCGTTGTATTGCTCAGCAAGGCTCTCTTTTTGCCCTTCGGTAAGTGCTTTACCCGCTAATTGAAACACTTCGTGTTCTTCTTCACTTAAATGATGATGTACCAAATGGTGTAGCTTTTTAGCTGCAACTAACCATGCAGACGAGCTCATTTCGGTATCTTCAAGTTGTTCAATTAATTCATCAATTTCGTGATGTTCAGCTACGCTGTGGCGCGCTTTTTCATGAGTTAAGTCATCAAACATAAGTGGGTTATAAAAGTAACGTTCTTCAAATTTTGCGTGATTTTCTAATTCTGTTTTTAGCTCATCCATTAGCGTGTGGCGCTGCTCTGTGTCGCCGTGTGTTTGAATAAGCGCATCTACCAATTCTCGTTGTTTGTCATGGTCATGACGTAGTGCTTCAAAAATATTCATAACTAGTCCTTTTACAATTTATTTGCTTATATCATTAACTAGCAAACTAAATGCCAAATATTAAGTTATTGTATTTTAATAAATTTAATTTAATTTTTTATTCTTTGGCTGCGACCACTGTAAATTTTACAGTGATATGAATGCAATAATTTCAGGCTTTTGCGTAGTTCAATTATAAAAGTGAGTATAAATTCCTACAGAACCTTACAAATATTTACTGGTTGTTTATTTTATAGCAGTGATAAAGTGTGAGTGTTATTTGGGTACAACCTATATATTACTCTCACACATAAATGCAGGTAGCACGTTAACTTAATAGGATAGTTTAAGGATGAACATAAAAAGCCCCGTCGCCGCATTACTACTGTGCGCATTACGACTGTGCGCTTTACTGAGTGCATGTAGTACAGCCCCGCGTTCTGACCCTAACTTATGCATTGAAGAGGCTGAAATGATTGATCGAAATGGCGCTCAAACAAGCTCACAGGTTTACAATCAATGCATTAGCGCACAAATTAAAAAGGATGAAAAAAATGACACTTTTTTTGATGCCATCGGTACGTTCTTTTTTGAATTTTTTGTAATGGTGGTAGAAAAGTAAATAGGCTAACTTGCAACTGTAATTTAAAGTAAATAAGTTGCGTAAAAATAGGATTAGTTATGAAGCAATTATTGATAGCAATTCCACTTTTTTTATTACTAAGCGCTTGTGCGGCGCAGCCTTACGCAGGCTCGGCAAAATGTATGGAACAAGCAGATATTGCATACGAAACCGATACACTTAAAAATGAGACATTAGATAATGAATGCAAAGCTGCAAAAGTAAATACGCCTAATAAAGAGCTTGAGAATCATGGCTTGGTTGATAGAAGCCTTTTACAGCTAATCGTTAGCTTTTTAAATGGCGTATTTTAATAGTAAAAATATAATTAAATAAGGTATGTATGAGGGAAGAACTAAGAGCAAAAATCATTACTGTGTGCGATAAAAAAATGGCAGCTAAAGGCGAAAATGTAGGGCTTTCTTTTTATGCATTTTTTGCCAATAAAAACGACGACCCAGAGCTACTTATGGAGGCCGCTACTTGGTGGATACACACTCATAAATTAGATCATTTTGTAAAAGCACATAAAATTAAACAGATGGTTTTAGATGGACTTTAGTCAATTAACTGAGCAAGTACTTTTAGCTGTATTTATCTAATCAACAACGACTTGGTTTCTTCCGTTTTCTTTTGCTTTATAAAGTAATTTATCTGCATGCTTAATAAGAACATCTAGTGTGCTTTTTAAAGGGCTACTTACAGAGGCTCCCACACTAAAAGTGATTTTTGTATTACTAGGAAGGTCTTTTATATTACTACAATGCTCGGTAAACCTAGTGGCGAGCTGGTCAAATATATCTCGAATAGCTAGTTCGTCAACCGAATTTAGTGCAAACAACCATTCTTCGCCGCCGTAGCGGCCAAACTGATGATAACCACTTAGTGTTTCTTTTGCAGCCTTTGCAAAGGAAATAAGAACTAAATCCCCAACATCGTGACCAAATTGGTCGTTAACTTTTTTAAAGTAGTCTAAGTCAACAATTGCTATCGTCATTTTACCTTCATCAAGCTTTGCTTCTGCGGCGCGCATTATTCCTCTGCGATTAGGGCTATTTGTTAGATAATCTGTTAATGAAATATCGTGATATTTTTGACGTTGTCGAGCTTGCCTATAAAATAAAAATAATGAAGCAATCACTAAAATAAACGCTATAGCAGCGTTAAGTCGCCAAATTATTTTTTGTTGGTACTCTTCTTTAGCTTGTAGTTCACTAATGTCTTTTGCGTATTCTAGTTGCTGTATTTTTTCTTCTTTTTCTTTTACTTCAAACTGTACCTGTAGTGTTTTTATATTACTTTCACTGGTAGCTTCGTAGTGTTTTTTTGTATAAAGGAGCTTTTGTTCAATTGCTTCAAAAGCCTCGTTAGTGTAGTTGAGTCGTCGCTTTAGCTCATAGCGTTTACTTAAAAAATCGGCTTTATAAATACTGCGGCTGAATTTATCTAAGTTTAAAAATACCTCATCGTTTGCTTCATTTGCTTGCTCAAGTAAATCTAGTTTTATATATATGTCAGCTAACAAAATGAGCGATGCGAGTTGCATGTCGTGTACACCTGCAGAACGAGCAAGCTCAATGTTCTCTTTAGTTAAAGTTAAAGCTTTATCGTAGTTTGCTTGTAAGTACTCAATGCTAGCAATTGAGTATTGGGCAAAGGTTAAGCCTTTTTGCATATTAGCTTTTTTAAAATAGAGCAATGCTTTGTCTAGGTATATTAAGGCATCTTTAGGTTTTTTTATCTCGAGCAATATATTGCCTAAACTCCAATATGCTTTTGCAGTAAAAAGCCCATCTTGTGTTTGCTCATATGCTGCAACCGCTTTTTTTGCATAATATATGGCTTTGTCTTTTTCGTTTAGATAATTATATGCATCGGCTATTTTTCTAAAAAAGTATCCCTGAGATGCTGAGTCGTCATCTTTTAATGCTAATTCTAGCCCTTCTAGTGCAACATTTAGGGTCTTTTTCAATGCGTCTGTATCCGTGTAATAGTAAGCAAGTGCTCGTAAAATAATAATTTTTTCTTTAGATGAATGCTGTTGCAGGCTCTCTTCTAATTTTGTGGCTAGCATGTGTGCTGGAGCTGGGTTTGCATCCCTCGCTAGAGACTTGAGTTGTGATTCGAGAAATAATAAATATACACTTTTTTGGTTTGGTAACTCTTTGTTCTTTAAGTAATAGGATAAGTGAGTGTTTAACGCTGCGTATTTTTCTTGTCTAAAAAGTAACTCCGCATACAAAGCGGCCGCTTCTAAATGAAGTTTTTCCCAATTTTGATCTTTGCTTATTTTAAATGCTTGAGTGAGTTTGTCTTCATTTTGAAGATAGTCTAATTCATTTCGTTTTATGTTATTGATGAGAGTTTGAGTTGTGTCAAAGTCTAGCGCATGTGAAGTTGCATTTAATGAATCGCCGTTAGCTGAGGCAAGCTTACTTAAAAGTAAAAATAAAAGGAGAACAATATACTTTGCCCATAAAGTATTACCTAAAACCTTTATTTGTGCATTGTTAGCCATGTTAATCCTTTGCTGATTTATTTTTATTATTGAAATACTTATTCACAGTGCTTAATAAACTTGGGTTTGAACAGCTTTTTTATACTTCTCATTGAAAAAATAAGACCACAAACGATATCAATTTAATTAATAAAAACAAACTCATTGTATAATATAGTCGCTGTAGTTATGTGTTTTATTAAAAATCAGCGGCTACTTCAAACTCTAATCGCTCGAGCGTAATAGGGTGAGTAAATGCTAAGTATTCTGCATGTAAATGTAATCGTTCGGCTTTTTGCCCGTAATGTGTGTCGCCTATAATTGGCATGTTTAAACCTAAGCTGTGCGCACAATGCACTCTTAATTGATGAGTTCGCCCTGTTTTAGGGTATAACTGTAATCGGGTAATATTGTTGTTACGCTCTAAAACCTGCCAGGTAGTAAGTGATGGCTTACCGTGTGTGTAACACACCATTTGGCGCGGTTTATCATCAAAGTCGAGCACTAAGGGCAAATCAATTACTCCGCTATCCTCAGCTACGTTACCATTAACTAATGCGACATAACGTTTATCTATGGTGCGTTCAATAAACTGCTTTTGCAGTGCTTTGTGCACGCGTTTATTAAGTGCAATCATCAATAACCCAGAAGTCGACATATCTAATCTGTGTACAATTAGTGGCCCTGATGCCTCTGGAAACTGCGTTTTGATTCGCATATAAACTGAGTCATCAATATTAACGCCAGGTACCGATAAAAACTCAGCGGGCTTATTTACCACAAGTAAGTCGTCATCTTTATAAACAATACTTAAATCTTTACCCTGAGCTGGGTTGATAAGTAGCGGGTTATCTTCAACATCTAAACCCTTTAGCATATGACCAAGTATCGGTTGGCATTTACTGTAACAAGAAGGGTAGTAATTCTTATGCTGCCTAATTGCTGATTTAGGTGCTGCTCCCCACCAAAACTCAGCCATAGCAAGTGGCTTTAAGTCATGTTTATAGGCGTATTGTAATAACTTAGGCGCTGCACAATCGCCAGCACCCGAAGGAGGAGTGTGCTCAGGTAATGCTGCGAATATGGCATTTAAGTCTGTAGTTTCACCATTTGCATTTAAAAACTGGTACTGAGCAAATAACTTCTTTTGTAAGCTTTTAGAAAGCGTTTTACGGCGCTTTTTTAAATGAGCAATTTCATCAGAAATATTGATGTGTGTTTGCTGCAGTGACTCGATTATATTTTGCCAATAGGCTTTAAGTGCCAGCAGTTGCTTTTTTTCTACGATGCTTTGCCCTGCAAGCTTATTTTTTAACTGCTCAAAATCACTTTCGCTAAGCTCTAATTCACCTTCGGTACGTTGTGTTTTTCGTTGTTGGCGACCGGTTTGCATTACTGCCTGTTGAGCTAATAGCGCTTGCTGGTAGCTCTGTGTTGCATCATCAAGTTTGCTATTAACTTCATGCAGTTGTTCGCTATTTTCTAATTGCTCAATTTGAGCATTAATATCGTTAATTATTTTACTTTGAGCCAAATAGGTATCGTCTTGAAGTTGCATGCTAGAAACAGGCGGCACAAAGCCAATATTGGCTTTATCACCTTCAATTTGTCCCGAATAAGCACTTAAAAAGCCCAATTGTTGCTTAGCATTTTGCACCACTAAAACCCCAAACATTTTACCTGCATTTTCTGCTTTTAAATGCGTTAACGTTTCAAGTTGTTGCTGTAATTGTTTAGTGGCTGCTACAGCTAATGGTTGCGGCTCGTAATAAAAAGGGAAAGTAAACTTTTCAGGAAGCGCGAGAGCATCAATATTTTGAGAAAATAATGTAAAGCAAGAAGCAGAATTTGGCATAGAAGTAAGAGAAAAGCATTCAGTAAAATAATTGAGCGCATAATAACATATTCATAGTTAAGCCACTAAAAATCTCGCACCCGCATATTCATAAACACTTTAAAGTGGACATTCATGTTTTATGTATCAGTATGGGGCGCAGCAGACTTAGGCGTTTGTTAGTAAAGTCTCAGTAGTAATATATCTATCATTATCAAAATATTTAAGCTTATCGATTCTCAATAATTGAGCGCATTTCGAAACGATGACTTACCTGATAGATCAGAGACGAAAAATCAATTTACAGAATAACTGAATATTTAGGAGTTCTATATTATGAGTCGAAATATCGCAAGTTTTATTACTAAAACCCTTGAACAAGCTGGCGTAAAACGTATTTGGGGAGTAACTGGCGATTCACTTAACGGCATTAGTGAAAGTCTGCGAAAAATGGGAACAATTGAATGGCTAGGAACGCGACATGAAGAAGTTGCCGCATTTGCAGCTGGTGGCGAAGCCCATTTATCAGGCGAGCTTGCGGTATGTGCGGGTTCTTGCGGGCCAGGTAATCTTCATTTAATTAATGGCTTATTTGATTGTCAGCGCAATAATGTACCAGTATTAGCAATTGCCGCACATATTCCTTCATCTGAAATTGGTAGTAGTTATTTTCAAGAAACCCATCCGCAAGAATTATTTAAAGAATGCAGTGTGTATTGTGAAATGGTGTCGAGCCCTGAGCAAATGCCATACCTGCTAGAAACCGCAATGCGACAAGCAATATTAAACAAAGGCGTGAGTGTACTTGTGCTACCTGGTGATATTGCATTAAAAGATATGCCTAAAGCTATCAAACCAAAATGGAACGTGCCAAAGCCAGCAACGTATACCCCCGCTTTATCTGATATTGAAGCAATCGCGACTCATCTTAATAAAAGTAAAAAAGTAACCTTATTGTGTGGTGCTGGTTGTAAGGATGCCCACGACGAAATTGTTGCGCTAGCCGAAAAATTACAAGCACCGATAGTGCATGCCATGCGCGGTAAAGAGTTTATTGAATACGATAACCCTTATGATGTTGGTATGACCGGATTTATTGGTTTTGCGTCGGGCTATCATGCAATGCAAGAAGCCGATACGTTACTTATGATTGGTACTAGTTTTCCTTATCGTGCTTTTTATCCCGAAAATACCACCATATTACAAATTGATAATCAGGCTGCGTCACTCGGGCGACACGTGCAAATTGACTGTGGCGTATTAGGAGACACAAAAAATTCAGTGACCACACTGCTTGATTATATTAAAGGTGAACGGACAAGTTCGCACTTACAAAAATGCGTTAAAAATTACAAAGAGTCTCGACAAGATCTTGATGAACTTGCCAGTGGCAAAACCTCGCAAAATTTAATTCATCCGCAATACTTAACACGTTTACTCAACGAACAAGCGACTGACGATGCTGTTTTTACTTGTGATGTAGGTACGCCAACAGTGTGGGCTGCGCGTTATTTATCAATGAATGGTAAGCGCCGCTTAATTGGATCGTTTAATCATGGCTCTATGGCAAACGCGATGTCGCAGGCAATGGGAGTTCAATCTGTTGACAGAGATCGCCAAGTCATTGCAATGTGTGGTGATGGTGGCTTTTCGATGTTAATGGGGGACTTAATCTCGCTTAAGCACCTTAATTTACCAATAAAGATTGTTGTTTATAATAATCGCTCACTTAGTTTTGTGGCTATGGAAATGAAAGCCAGTGGGTTTTTATCAAGCGATACCGATTTAGAAAACCCAAGTTTTGCTAACATTGCACAAGCCTGCGGCTTAAAAGGGATTCATGTGGATGACCCTGAAAAATTACCATCGGCAATGAACGAGATGATGAACCACTCAGGACCTGTTGTTTTAGAAGTCGATACTGCAAAACAAGAGCTTTCAATGCCACCGCAAATCAAATTAGAGCAAGCAAAAGGCTTTAGTGTTTACATGATGAAGGCGCTGATAAACGGCAAAGGAAACGAGATTGTAGAGCTTGCCAAAACTAACTGGTCACGCTAGTTAGTTACTTCCCTATTGAGTACTTTTGCTCAATAGGGAAGTATAAAGCAATAATGTCCTCTATTATTTGCTTATTGAAAATGTATACCTTTCACGTAATGTAAAAAACGTCTGACATACTTTCTTAAATATTAATAAACCATAGTGCTCTCTTGTAACTTGTTGAACTAAAATTAAAATAACATGAAGTTTGTATAGAGTAGGTAATAGTAATAACCTATAAGGTCAATTACGTGTTTATAAAAGTAGGTATAGAGCGTTGATTAAAATTGAAGACTTTTCTTTAGCATGGTGCTGGATTAGCTCATCCTATAGTGATTTTTCTAAAGATACACTAAATAAACTCAATCCATTGAGTGAAGATCAAGCAAGAGCATTAATTGCTACTACACCTATTAACTTTCCGGTCGGAGCAAAAAGATTCGACTCCACACAAGGGAGTGAGTTAACACGCCAATGGTTAAAGGGCTTAGTAAATGATTCGCAAACAGTAACAATTTGCTAGGATCAAGAAACAGCGCTTACCCTACCTTGGCTAGTTTTTTTAATTACTATGAGGTTTTTGAGTTTGACTCAAGTGCAATGTAATGAGCTAAAACACTTAGCATTGGCCTCAATTGCTACTTGGTAGTTGTTTTTAGTTTAACGTTTTACTCGCTTTACTCAATTAAAGTAAAGCGAGCGCTCAGTATCACTTACAAACTCTTTTTAGGCGGAAGAGCCACGTTTGCAAATATTAGCCCTGCAACAAGCGACATAAATATTAAAAACGTTTGCTGGCCTATATGCTCTGCGTATATAAAGTCTTGGCCTTCAATGAGTGAGTTTAAGCCAATATAGGTTTTGCTACCTGGTACTAATACAATTAAGCCTTGCATGGCCACAATAGAGGCCGGCGCATTAGCAACACGGTTAAACAAGTTACTAAATATACCCACCGATAAAGCACCTACAAACGTACCTAACGTGTAATCAAGGTACATAGCCGAGCCAATACTGGTGCCATAGGCTATAAACCCTGATGCAATAGACCAAACAGCGTGCTTAAGTTTGGTTCTAAAAATAACGATTAAGCTGCTACAAAGTAAAAATATGGCGAGCCATGCTGTCCACTTTGGTAATGGTTCAGGTTGTACAAAGTCAGCTTGCCCAAAGAGTGCAAAGCCAATGCCTATGCCAATAAAACCGCCAAAATAGAGTTTAAATAACAGCATAAACGAGTCCATCACTCTTGCTGTACCCGACACTAAATGCCGCGCTGCAAGCTCTGCTAAGCCAAGCGCAAGTGCTAAACCGGGTATAAATACAATGATGGCTGAAAGTACCACTAAGCGTATGTTTATTTCAGGTGTTATATACACGCTTACTGCACATGCAAGTATTGCCGATATTATGGCTACCAATGGCTCAAGCATATGAGCTACGCGTTTTGAGCGCCCAGACCAAAGCACAAACAAATAAACAACTAAAGTAAGAAGCGATGACCAAATAACATCAGTCCAGCTAGTACCCATTAACATTGCAAACGCACCACCAGAAGTTGCAAACGCAACGCCCGTAACAAGTTTATTGTATGGGTTTGGCATGTCGTAGATAGCATCTAGCTGGGCGTCAACTTCTTGTAAAGTTAGCTTGTCGTCAAGCATTTGGTTTACAAGGTCGTCGGTGTCGGCAAGTGAGCCTAAATCGTGATCGCCAGGGTCTACACGAGCAACATGGGTGTACTCGTCTTCGTGGCCATCAGTCCAAATAACAAACGTTACCGAAGTTGGCGACATAACAAACGACGATTTAAGTCCTAAATATGTAGCCACTTCCATTAGGTGAGCTTCTAGGCGGTAAGCAGGCGTACCATACTTGTGAAGCATTTTACCCAATTTAACGATAAATTTGCGTTTTTCTGTAAAGGTTGCAGTTTTCAAATCTTTTTGGACCAAATATTGCGATAACTAAGCTAAAAATATAGACAATACAGCTAAAACTGCCCACGTTTGATGGGCGCGATTTTAAACACTAATTGGTGTGTGTCTAGTCATTTTTAATCTAATTTTTTATTTTTTTCAGCTATCCATTGCGACATGTATTGAGTGCTGCGCATTGTATGATGTTTGAGCATTTGGCCTGTAAAGTTTTTTTTGCGATGAGCCTCTAAATCGCTACTTATTGAATCAATTTTTTTAATTAACACCGTGCTCAATTGTGCTTTATCGTAAAGCGTATTAAGGAGCGTGTTGCCATCTTGCTGCGCTTGTTCAAAGTCATTTTGATTGGTGTACATTTCAACAGCAGCATTGGCAAAGTCATCAGCGGTGTTGGCTATTTTACCAGGCCATGGTAAATCGTTATGCATGCCCTCTGCGCCAATATTAGTGGTAACGCTGGGTGTTTGCATAATCATGGCTTCAAGCAATTTACCTTTAATGCCTGCACCAAAACGAAGTGGCGCTAAACATACGCGTGCGCTTTGCATTACATCAAACGCATTATCGGCCCAGCCTTTTATTAAAAACCCTGTTTTAGGGTTATTTAGTGCCGTGGCTTTTGGTGGTGGGTAGGAGCCATAAATATGTAGTTCTGCTTTTGGGAGTTGCTTTCGAATAAGTGGCCATATTTTTTGTAAGTAAAGTACAGCATCCCAGTTGGGCGCGTGTCTAAAGTTACCTATGGTCATAAAGTGCTGGCGCTGCTCAAACGTTTTTGTACTTGTAGGCAGTGAGCTTAAATCAACCATAAATGGTAAATGGTGTAATAAGCTTGGCTCTATTTTAAATACGCTGTTTAGTAGGCTCATTTCATAACTTGAAATAATTAAGCTTAGGTCGCAGCGTAAAATAGCGGCAATTTCGCGTTTTGCTATGTCTGAGTGTAAATCGCTGGTTGTAAACTCGCGCTCACCTTTGTGCGCTTCGTGGCGTGCATTACGTAGGCATTGTAAATCTTCGGTATCGAGAATTTTAATGGCATTTGGGCAATATTTATCGACGCGCCAGCCAAATTGTTCTTCCATCATAAAACGGTCAAACATGACCATATCAGGGTTATAGGCTTTAACGTATTCGTCAAAGCTATCGCAGTTTAGTGCAATGCTTTGGCTGGTTATACCAAAGTCGTCAAGGTTTACCATGTGGTCGGTGCGCTGCGCGGGCGTTGCAAATTCAACGTCCCAGTTTTGCGCTCTAAATGCATTTAATAACGACATCATGTGCGTTCCCGCAGCAGACGAATTTGGCTCTGGCCATACGTAGCCAATTACCAGCACTTTTTTCATTGGCTAGAATCTCTAATTTGTAAGTTTACATTTACCAGTGTTTTTACTGGCGAGGCTGTATTTTGTAGTAGCTCTTGGAGTATTAAAAGGCACCGCTTAGCTATATCAGTTGTATTAATAGCTACAGTGGTTAAGTGATTATTTATAACCGCGCTATTAGGAATGTGGTGGCAACTCACTACTTTAATAGAGTGATGAGTTAATGAGTTAATAGCGGCAATAACACCTTGAGCAATAATATCGTTTGCACACACCACTGCGTTTAATGTGGGGTTGTGTTTATATGCTTCTATAAATGCATTTTTAGCGCTAAGGGCTGTGTTTACTGCGCAGTCAATGGGTGCTAATGGTGTAATGCTGTGCTGCGCGCATGCGGTATTAAAGCCACTTTGCAGTGCTTGTGAATCACTTAAAGTAAGTTCATTGCCTATAAATGCTATGTTTGTCACGCCTTGTGCGAGTATATGCATACTGGCTACGTGGCTGGCTTTTTTATAATCGGGAAGTACGCATGGCGCTGCGCTAAAGGGCACTTCACTCATTAAGGTAATTACTTTGTGCTGCGCGCTGAGCGCATCAAGCCATTTGGGGCAAGTATTAGCAACGGGGCAAATAATAAATGCAGCCGCGTTGTATTCTTTTAAGTTTTTAACTGCGTTTGCTTGTAGCTCAAGACTATTATTACTGCTTACAATCATGGCTTGTAAGCCATTGTTGTTTAACAAAAGTTGTAAGCTGGTAGCAAGGTGTGCCATAGCTGGGTTAGTTAAATCGTTTATTACTATGGCCACTAAGTTAGAGCGTTTTGAGCGCATAGCAGCGGCATCACGATTATAAACGTATCCTAGCTCATCTATCGCTTTGAGTATTTTTTGTTTACTTTTATTGCCCACTTTATCGCTTTGGGTAAGTACCAAGGATACGGTTGATTTTGATACACCAGCACGCTCTGCAACATCAAAAATGGTGACTGATTTGGCTTTGTTATGCATTGTATTTTAAGTACCGCAGTGGTGAATAAATAGCGCTGTAGTTTAGCTTAATCAGCACTATTAAGTCATCTTTTAGAGGTGTTTAACTTACCTTAATACTTTATGAACAAAGCAAAACGTGTTTATATACGCCTATAAGAGTAAAAAATAACAAAAGGATAAAAACATGAGCGCTTTTAGGCTGTTAGTTGCCTTTATTTGTTGTGTGGCATTGGTGCCAACAAGTTACGCCGAGCAGGGCTATCAAACCCCATCACCTGAACTTGCAGCATTGGTTGACGCTAAGTTAGCACCCACTAGTTACTTATCGAGCGATGGCCAGTGGCTAGCGCTTTTTGAACGCAAACGTGTAGTAACCCTTGATGAACTTGCAAAAGAAGAGCTTAAGCTTGCTGGTATTAAGCTAAACCCCGCTAATTTTTCGCGCTCTCGTGTGAGTGCCAAATTTAGTGCCGTGGAGCTAAAGCATGTTCAAAGCGGGTCGGTTATTAGCATTAACAACTTACCTAATGGCATTATCCGCTCACCTAAATGGTCATCTAATAGTAAATATTTAGCCTTTGTTGTTGAGCAACCAACCCAAGCCAACTTATGGCTTTACAGCGTTGAAACCAAACAAGCAAAAGAGTTAACTAGTGCTGCGTTAAATTCGGTACTAACTGCATCGCCATATAAATGGCTGCCAGATAGCAGCGCCATTATTGCAAATCTTGCTGTTAATTTTGGTAAACCAAGGCTTGAAAATAACAGCCAAAATGTAGTGCCTGTTATTCAACAAAGTACTGGCGAAAAAGCACCAGCACGTACTTACCAAAATTTATTAACCAGCCCGTTTGATGAATCACAGTTTAAGTTTTACGGCCAAGGGCAATTGGCTTACATAACGCTTGATGGCAATACTCAAACAATAGGTAGCCCTTCTTTATTTAAATCGTTTTCGGTATCACCTGATTCTACCAATATTTTAGTTGCCGGTATTAATGAGCCGTTTTCGTATCAAGTGCCTTACAGCCGCTTTGCAAGCACGTGGCAAATATGGGGCATGCGCGGCTATGCATTAGCAGAGCTGGCAAAACAGCCACTTGCCGATAATATTCCACAAGGCTACGACAGCGTACGCACTGGCCGCCGCGATTTTGAATGGCGAGCCGATCAAGGCGCTGAAGTTATTTGGGCAGAAGCACAAGATGGCGGTGACATGAAAACCGACGTTGAGCATCATGATTATGTTTACAGCTTACGTGCACCATTTAAACGCGAGCCTAAATTATTTGCCAAAGTAGAACGCCGTTATGCGGGAATGGAGTGGGGCAACGAAAACGTAGCAATGCTGACAGACTGGCGCTTTAGCGATCGCCAAGTACGCACCTTTGTTGTACAACCACGAGATGCCGACAAAAACCGCGTGCTATTTTCAGAGCGTAGTTACAACGATGCGTACAAAGACCCGGGTAATGCAATTTACGAGCGCAACGATTTAGGTGCAAACGTAATTAAAATTGTAGGCGGGCGTTATATTTACCTGCGCGGTAATGGTGCTTCAGAGCAAGGTAATGTGCCGTTTTTAGATAGGTACGATGTTAAAACAAATAGCAGCAAGCGTTTATGGCAATCAGAAGCGCCATACTACGAGCGTGTTCGCGCACTGCTTGATGACGAAGGTGAGCGCTTTATTACTATTCGCGAATCTAAAACTGAGCAACCTAACTTTTTTATACGTGATTTAGATAACGACACGTTAACGCAACTAACGACATTTGAGCATCCGTACCCTGCATTTAAAGGCGTAACTAAAGAGCAATTACGTTATAAACGCGATGACGGTGTTGAGCTTTCGGGCACGCTTTATTTACCACCAGGGTACGATAAAACACAAGGCCCGTTACCGGTACTTATGTGGGCTTATCCACTTGAATACAAAGATAAAGCCGTAGCATCACAAGTACGCGAATCGCCTTATGCGTTTACCTACATTGGTTATTGGGGCCCAATGCCTTACCTTGCCAAAGGGATTGCCGTGTTTGACGACCCTAAAATGCCAATTGTAGGTATTGATGGCAGCGAGCCAAACGATAACTTTAGAAAGCAGTTAGTATCAAGTGCGCAAGCAGCTGTTGATGTATTAGTTAAAAAAGGTATTGCCGATAAAAACAATATTGCCATAGCAGGGCACTCATACGGTGCATTTATGGTTGCTAACTTATTGGCTCATAGCGATTTATTTAAAACAGGTATTGCCCGCAGTGGCGCGTATAACCGCACATTAACGCCGTTTGGTTTTCAAGGAGAAGAGCGTAATTTTTGGCAAGCACAAAGTGTGTACGCAAATATGTCGCCGTTTTTCCATGCTGAAAAAATTAACGAGCCAATGCTAATGATCCACGGTCAAGAAGACCCTAATTCGGGCACTTTCCCAATGCAAAGTGAGCGCATGTACGCAGCTCTAAAAGGTTTAGGTAAAGATGCTCGCTTAGTAATGCTCCCTTACGAAGCACATGGTTACCGTGCGCGTAAAAGCTTATTACATGTGTTGTGGGAACAAGAACAGTGGTTAGATAAGTATTTGTTAAATGATACAGCAGAGCCAGTAGAGGTTATTACTGAACCCGTGGTAAGTGCTGGGCAATAGATGCTTTTTACATATGCGGTGGGGTGCAAGAATACCCACCTTCAATCTCACGGAACCTTCCCAATGCAAAGTGAGCGCATGTACGCAGCGCTTAAAGGCTTAGGTAAAGACGCTCGCTTAGTAATGCTCCCTTATGAAGCACATGGTTACCGTGCGCGTAAAAGCTTATTACATGTGTTGTGGGAACAAGAACAGTGGTTAGATAAGTATTTGTTAAATGATACAGCAGAGCCAGTAAAAGTAATTACCGAACCAGTGGTAAGTGCTGGGCAATAGTAATAAAAATGAGTAAGTAACAGCGCGGCTACTTATAGCCGCGTTTTTGCTTTTAATATGAGAGTAAATTAATGATTGATGTAGCAGCACTTGCGGTTTTTATTCCTACGTTCTTTTTTGTGTCGATAACGCCTGGTATGTGTATGACCCTTGCCATGACACTCGGTATGAGCATTGGCGTGCGCCGCACATTATGGATGATGATAGGCGAGCTGTTAGGTGTCGCAAGTGTTGCCATAGCGGCGGTATTAGGCGTTGCAAGCGTAATGCTAAATTACCCCGATGCGTTCGCTATTTTAAAGTGGGTAGGCGGTGCGTACTTAATTTATATTGGCGTTAACATGTGGCGAGCCAAAGGAAAAATGTCGGTCGATACCTCAAAACCAAGTGACGTAAGTAGGAAGTCGTTATTTACGCAAGGTTTTGTAACCGCAATTGCTAACCCTAAAGGGTGGGCGTTTATGATTTCACTACTCCCACCCTTTATAAGTGTTGAGCATGCTGTAGCCCCTCAGCTTTTAGTATTGCTTGGCGTTATAATGACCACCGAGTTTTTAAGTATGTTAGCTTACGCAACAGGCGGTAAAAGCTTACGTTTATTTTTAAGCCGTGGTGATAATATAAAATGGATGAACCGTATTGCTGGTAGCTTAATGGGGTTAGTTGGAATTTGGCTTATTTTTGGTTAGTTCAAAAAGTAGTTGATATTATCAATTAATTTGTTATGGTTGACTTTATCATCTATTTAACGATTAAGGCATGCCCAAAAATGAGTACACCCCAATCAGTAAATCCAGAAATGGTTGAGCCTAAAAAAACACCTGTAATTTATAAAATACTGGTTATGGTAAGTATTATTACTTTAATCGGCGGTACTTTAACTGGCATTATGACCTATGTGAATGTGGGGGTTACAGAACATTTTTATGCAGACTGGTTTACCTCGTTTATAAGTGCGGTATTAGTTATGGCGCCTATTGGTTTTGTAATGATGACCTTAATGCATAAGCTAGTTAATAAATTATTACTTAGGGCGTATTGACCTTTGGTGGTTGAATTTGCAGCAGTGTGTTTGGTTTTTAGGCAAGGCAGAGCCTATGTA
This sequence comes from Pseudoalteromonas sp. SR43-7, assembly GCF_014163785.1. NCBI lineage: Bacteria > Pseudomonadati > Pseudomonadota > Gammaproteobacteria > Alteromonadales > Pseudoalteromonadaceae > Pseudoalteromonas > Pseudoalteromonas sp. SR43-7. The sequence continues at coordinate 41,298 of NZ_JACJDY010000028.1, forward strand.
GTCTGGTTACTCCCCATAAATAGGCGATAAAGCAGCATAAATACCAAACATGCGCTGCCCTTTGGGTTCTTTCTAGGGACGATTAACTCTTTGTTGCTCGGTTTTTACTTAGCCCACTAGGTTACAAACCTCGCGCCGTGATTTAATCGCCCCTAGATTGAACAAATTTCAATCCACAAAGATAAACACGCCCTAGTAGCGAGCTAAAACGTAATTTAGTGATTAGTGTTTTTATGGCGCTGATCATGGAGTCGGTTATGGCGTTTGTTACCGCTACTAATAATATTGGCTATGCAGATATGCGTGTATTTGTAACTGGATGGGCTGAAGGATTATTAGCTGCATTACCAATAGGTTTAACTATAATGCTGATAATGTCGGTTACGGTAAAACCTAAAATAGAACGCTTTTTAAAAAGCTAATAACAAAAAAGAGCCATTGGCTCTTTTTTGTTATTTAGTGTTTACCTGCTCTTTAAATTGCGTCATTCAAAAAAGGTGCTGTTCGGCTTATTTTAGATTGAGCTACCTCTGTAGGTTTACCTTGCGCTACAATTAAGCCGCCTTCTTCGCCAGCACCGGGTCCTACATCTATAACCCAGTCACTATTGCGGGCTACTTGCATATCGTGTTCAACCATAATGACGGTATTGCCAGCATCTACTAATTTATTTAACTGCGACATTAACATTGATACATCCGATGGATGCAGGCCTGTCGTTGGCTCATCAAGAATATAAAGTGTGTTACCGCGCTGCGCACGTTGCAGCTCGGTTGCTAATTTAATACGCTGCGCTTCACCGCCCGAAAGCTCAGTGGCAGGTTGCCCTAAACGTAAATACCCAAGACCAACTTGCATAAGTGCATCGAGTGCTCGCAGTATTGCAGGTTCATCTTCAAAAAAGGTATGCGCCGATTCAACCGTTAAATTGAGAATATCGCTTATGTTTTTATCGCGATATGTAACCTCTAGCGTTTGTTCGTTATAGCGCTTGCCATGACATACTTGGCAAGGTGAGTAAACGCTAGGTAAAAACAATAGCTCTATACTCACAAAGCCAACGCCTTCACAGTTTTTACAACGACCTTTAGCAACATTAAACGAAAAGCGACCAGCATCGTAACGGCGCTCTTTTGCTTTTTGGGTTGAAGCAAATAGTTTACGCACGTGATCAAACAAACCCGTGTAGGTAGCTAAGTTTGAACGAGGGGTACGGCCAATCGCTTTTTGATTTACAGTAATAAGGCGGCTTATATTGCTTATACCTTCAATGATTTTTCCGCTGGTGTGTGTTTGCAGCTCCTGTTCGAGTAAGTCTGCTTCGTCGGTTGGCGCTTCCGTTATTATTTTTTGCCCAAGTGCTTCGTAAACAAGCTCTACTAGTGCTTGGCTTACTAGGCTTGATTTACCAGAGCCCGAAACCCCAGTAACTGTTGTCATAACACCCAATGGAAATTCTGCATTGAGTTTTTTAAGGTTGTTACGCTCAATATCAGCTAATTTTAACCACGCTTTTGGCTGCCTTTGCTCCTTTTTTTGAGCGCTGTTTTGAGTAGACTCTTGACTGGCGTTTTTAGCAAAAAGGTGGCGACCGGTGTGCGAATTTTTTATTTTTCTTAACCCTTCAACAGGGCCGCTGTAAATAATGTTGCCACCATGCACACCTGCATCAGGACCTACATCAACAATCCAATCGGCATGTTTAACAACACTAACATCGTGCTCAACAACAAATACAGAATTGCCAGCCGCTATTAGCTCATCAAGTGCTTTTAAAAGTGCTTGTGTGTCTGCAGGGTGTAAACCCGCTGAAGGTTCATCTAACACGTAAACCACTCCAAATAATTTAGAGCGAATTTGTGTGGCAAGTCGCAACCGTTGTAGCTCTCCGGGTGAGAGCGTTGGCGTTGTGCGCTCAAGCGACAGGTACCCTAAACCAAGCATGGTTAGTGCTTCAATACGAGTGAGAATATCGCTGGCAATGCGCTGCGTAACAATGGCTTGCTCTGGATTTTTTGTATTTTTATTTACTTTGGTGTTGGCGGCATTACTTAATCTTTTAGCAAGCTCGTTTAACGTAAGTTGAGATAGCTCGCCAATATCGAGCCCTGCAAATTTAACACTTAACGATGCTTGTTTTAATTTTTTACCTTGGCAAGTAGGACACTGCGATATTTGCATAAACTGTGATACGCGCTTTTTAGTACGCGGGCTTTGGGTAGTAGCAAAAGACTGTAAAACAAAGCGTTTAGCGCTTGAAAAAGTTCCCATGTAGCTTGGATCTTCGCTATTTTTTATCGCATTTTGTGTTTGCTCATAGGTGTAATCTGGGTATACCGGAACCGTAGGTGTTTCGTCGGTAAATAAAATCCAATCACGTGCTTTTTTAGAAAGCTTGTTCCAAGGCGTGTCTATGTTATATCCAAGGGAAGTAAGAATACGGCTTAGGTTTTTACCTTGCCATGCTGGTGGCCACGCTTCAATGGCGCGCTGGCGAATAGTTTTTGTATTGTCTGGCACAAGTAGCTTTTCGGTTACTTCAAACACTCGGCCTATTCCTGAGCATTCTGGGCACGCACCTTGTGGCGTATTCGGCGAAAACGCATCGGCGTAAAGTATGCCTTGCCCTTTGGGGTATTCGCCTGCGCGTGAGTAAAGCATGCGTAGCGCGTTAGAAATAGTTGTTATGCTGCCAACGGATGAACGAACCGACGGTGCGCCACGTTGCTGCTGCAAAGCAACGGCAGGCGGTAGCCCTTCAATAGAATCAACATCGGGCTCATCAACTTGATCTATCAACCTTCGGGCGTACGGCGATACTGAATCAAGGTAACGGTGCTGCGACTCAGCAAACAGCGTTCCAAACGCAAGCGACGACTTTCCAGAGCCCGATATTCCTGTAAAAACAACCAATGCGTTACGAGGTAAATCAACGTCTACATTTTTTAAGTTGTGAACGCGCGCCCCTCTTACTTGAATGCTGTTACTGGGATCAGATAAATCCGTTGTTGAGTTTTTATGTGTGCTTGCCATACGTTTATACTCCTGTTTAATCGCGCTTTTTACTTTAAGTTAGCTTTGAATTATTTACTCTTATCACTCGTTATTACCTCAAAGTAGCGCAAGCACACTGAATGAGCGCTTAGTCTGTAGTGGCGCAGCCAAAGCGCTGGGTAAATAACGATGATTGTTTGTTTACATAATAGGTATGGAATGCGAATATAATTTAAACAGTTATTGTTATGTAATTTATTAGGTAATTTACTAGGTAATAAAAAGGAACTCACAATGAAGAAAGCCTTAGTGATCATTTTATTGGTGCTTTCGTGGGCAAGCCAAGCCGACTCTATCAAAGCGCTAAATGTTGACCGTGCAGTACCAAATAGCATGCACTTATCGTTTGCAAACGATAGCAACATAACCCCTAAAAAAGGGGATTTTAAAATCGTTAATTATGTATTAATGAGCAATGAAGAGGGCGAACGCTGGGCTGTTATAACGCTAACTAACTTATCGTCGGGCAATCGAGAATTAGGCGAGGAGCACTTACTTGCACTTTTTGCTGACGGCAGCCGATTTATGCCAATGGAATTTAAACTCGGTTTTAAAGGCAACGAAACACAATCGGTAACTGTATCGTTTGCTGATTATAAATTCCCTATTTTAAGTGTGTATTCGAGTAACGATTTGTAACTAATAACGATGCGATAATATTAAATTAGGGATATTTCTAAAATTAAGGATTTTTATGAAGTTTGAAGATGCGCAACAAAATATGAACCTCGCATACTTCGGTGGTGGAACCGGTGTATAAGTGTCTGGCTTGGTTTGGTGTATAGCTGGTTTTGTTGCATTACTGCATTCAAATCAATCGAGTATGCTTACTTTGTTTTTTGGTGGTATGTTTATACATCCTTTAGCCATGCTACTTTCAAAAGCTCTTAAACGCTCTGGCAATCATGACCCTAAAAACCCATTAGGTAAATTGGCCTTAGAAAGCACTATTATTTTATTTGTTGGTTTGTTTTTAGCGTTTTACGTAGCAAAACTTCAAGCTGAATGGTTTTATTCAATAATGCTGATGATAATTGGTGTTCGCTATTTAGTTTTCAACACATTATATGGCATGAAAGTGTACTGGATTTTAGGTGCTTCGCTTATGTTTTCTGGCATGTTGTGTATTGTATTAAATGCCAATTTTGTAATTGGCGCCTTTATTGGCGGGATAACCGAAATAGTATTTGCGCTAGTAATATTTGCCCAGTCGAAACGTATGGTTTTAAAAACAGAATAACAAGCTCTTATAATCGCAAAAATAGTGTGCTGTTGGAGTTACCCTTCAGCTTGGTATATAGCAAAGGTTTTTAAAGTATTGAGTATTTGCAAATAGCATGTATCCATTAGTCGGCTTAGAGCGAGAAGCAGACGGTCGAGTAAACTCGTTTTTGGACAATTATGAGTTAGAGTCAAAGGACGGTTCTGTGCCATAAGCTACCTTTTAAAAGCTATTTATCAAATCAATGACTATTACCACATTGATTTGTATCAAGAGAATAACGTTGGACGCTTTCCCTAAAGTAATACATGTATATATACAAAGAGCTATGTGTTAATTTAATTTTTACTTAGAAACAGAGATATAAATAAGTCGTATCAATAAGGATATTGAATAATGTCACTACAAGTCATCCAACAACATATCTTAGAATTTTTAAATTCCAGTGAGCCAGAAGTCCTTGCCATTAGTGGTGCTTGGGGAGTTGGTAAAACTTTTGCTTGGAATCAAGAGCTAGTCAACTGTAGAAATGATAAAACGTTAGCTTTTGGTAAGTATTCATACGTCAGTTTATTTGGAGTCAACTCTTTAGAAGTATTGAAGGCAACCCTATTCGAAAACCTCATTGATAGCTCTTTGATAGGATCAGATCCGAGCTTGAAATCGTTAAAGGATAATACTGTTAGTATGAGTAAGTCCCTCGGACAAAAAAGCATAAAGCAAATTAAAAACTTGCCATTTTTAAAAAATGCTTCTTCAGTACTCGATGCAATGTCTTATATGTACGTGTGCAACAGTTTAATCTGTATAGACGATCTTGAAAGGAAAGGTAATGCACTCAGCTCTAAAGATATTCTTGGCATAGTGTCTCAATTGAAAGAGCAAAAGAAATGCAAGATTGTTCTCTTACTAAATGAAGCAAGTATTTCTGATAGCACAGACTACAAAGAATTTAAGGAAAAAGTGATAGATAAGGAAATAACTTTTAATCCTACTCCGTCAGAATGTATCGACCTAATTATCCCTAATGAATTTGAGTGGATCGAAACAGTTCGTGAGTGTGCAGAAACCCTTAGCTTAACAAATATGCGAGTGATTTCTAAAGCATATTCTCTAATTTCAAAGTGCTTACAACATTGTGATGACTTAGGGCCAGAAATATCTAGACAAATTTGTCTCTCTATCACCTTGTTCACTACGAGCTATTACTGCTCCAGTTCAAATAAACGCATACCGCCCATCGATTTTCTTACAGCCAATTCATTTATTAGATTGTCTACGGAAGAAACCGACGACCATAAAAAGTGGAGAGGTTTATTGGTTGCATATCAATTCACCTATGTAGACGACTTAGATAAAGCACTCTTTCAAATAGTTGAGTCTGGATTTATCCATGTTGAATCTTTTAAAGCCATAGCCAAACAAACCAATAAAAAGTTAATTGAATCTAATCAAGAGAATGCCTTTCGTGAAATCTGGAAAGAGTTTTACAACTCTTTTTGTGAGGAGGCGAACTTTATTGAGCGTTTCATGCTAATTACAACAAATGCAATTAGCTCAATAAGTGCTGCTAATTTAAGTAGTTCTGTTCGACTGCTGCGAGAGCTAGGGCAACAAAGTAAAGCTTCCGACCTGATAGCGGTTTTTGTCTCAAAAAACCTAGATCTAGGACGTTTAAATTATCTCGATAAGTATGATGACTTTGGTGATGAAATTGATAATGAACTAATCGAAAGTGTTACAGCAGCACTAAATGATTCCCCTAACTTGGAACCCACCAGAGAATTCCTGATTAGAGTATGTACAAGTTATGATACTAGTGAAGAAGATAAGGCGAGAATATCTCAAATCAAGGAATCAGAGTTCTATGATTTCTTTAAAAAAGAAAGCGGAGAACCCTGGAGGAAATTATTAAAACAGTCATCTGGTGAACATGCTGAAGCAAATGCCAAATCGGCTTTGAAGAAAATCGCGCGGGAGTCCAAGCTAAACGAAATACGACTAAAAAGGCTTGGATTAGATTAGAAAAGTACTACCAAGATTTGCAAGAGAGTAGATGTCCGTTGTTCGTTCTTTTGACGCATTCGTCTAAACACGTTTTGGGGCAGAAAAGAGTTACGGCTGATAGTCGGCTTATGGCACTTTTCCGAAGTTCAGCTTTGAGCTTAAAAGGTCATTTAGAGTAACGTAGTAAGTCGGGTTGTCTCTGGTGAATTCATTATTTTGTCGGATGGCGTGGCTTTGCCACTTATCCGACCTACGTCAAAAGGTAGGTTGGTTAAGCCGAAGGCGCCACCTAACAGAGTTTCAGATGCACGCCTTGAATGTTTTTTACCACTTTTACGACGTTCAACTGCTAACAATGAGTAGACCGTGAAAACTTATGATAGCTGGCGTCAATATTTGCTCTTGATGATTTTGCTGGCTAACACTTAGCCGATTAAAGTGAGGCAGTAAAGTCGGTTATAGCGCTTGTGAGTTCTTGCTCTTTTTCCACATTTAATTTTCCATCTACAAAGTAGTCGTAGAAACTACCTAAGCTAAATGAACCTCTAATATCAGCTCCCCAAAATGGCATTATTTGACTTAATGTTTGTATATTGGTCGCGCCCCCTCGAGGACCTGGTGATGTACTTAATAAAAACACAGGCTTATTTGTTGCAAACATTGGGTTTTGTAAGTCACCTAAACGAGATACCCAATCAAATAAATTTTTAAACTCTGCAGGTATTGCACCGTTATGCTCCGGAGATGAAATAATAAAAGCATCGTGTTGCGCAAATAAAGTACGTATTTGCTTAGCGGCATCTGGATGGCCTTCACTTTCTTCTCTGTCTAAACTAAAAAAAGGCATTGGGTAATCTCTAATATCTAGCGTGGTCACTTCATGACCTTCAATTTTGCTTGATGCCAACTCTAATAATGTTCTATTGATAGAGTTTTTACTATTACTTCCCGATACGGTTAGTATTTTTTTCATTATTTAAATTCCTATATATCAAGGTTGCTTACTTAATTTAAGGGCCACCTTGTTGGTATGCTAAGTTATTTTGAACGCTGCGCTAAATTAAACGTAGCTTCGGTTTTGTTTATTGCTATTAATATTAGTCGTGATAAAGCTTTTAGCTTGCTTTATTTAAGTAAATTAATGATAAATGAACCTCATCGCTAAGCGCTGTAAAATCTAATTTATCGTCACGAATTAAATCACCGTCTTTTACTTCAACACCATTTACAATAGCTTCACCACCGGTAACATAAGCAATAAATTCGCCTTCGTGAGTGATATTTTGGTTTTTACTGATTAGACCAATTTCGATTATAGTCTGACTATCTAGTGTGTCTTGTTGAGATTTGGCACCACCGTACACTCGCACCATTTCGTCTCTTTTTAAGTCAAAAAAGCTATAACTTGCAGGCTCACCTGATTTTTCAGGTAAAACCCATAATTGCAGCATTCTGTTTTCTACATCGTCTGGGTTAATCTCGTTATGAACAAAGCCTTCGCCGCCTGCTAGCTGTGCTTGCACTTGATTAGCATGCATCGATTTCCCATTTTCCATAGAGCCTTTATGTTCTATGCGTCCCTCAAGCATAACCGAAATAACATCTAATTCTTGATGAGGATGCATACCTGTTTCGCCTTTAGGTGAAAAGCGTGCATCAGCTAAATATATAAAGTTACCAAGTCCATTCCATGTATCATTTCGTCCGCCAATTTTATTATCAACGACAAGGCGTGTTTCTTTTAACCCTGCAAATCCGCCTCTATGTAATGAATCTTTGTGTAATACTTGCATTTTAAGCTCCTGATCTATTATTAATTGAAATAAAAGAATCGAAATGTTCTGAATTTTTAAACTATGAATCTATTATAGACAATATAATTTGTAGTTAAATTGAGTTACATTGATAAATAGGTTCGAATATACTGAACAATTAAATTTGATGGTGAGCTAATGAAATTATCCTTAGATGCGTGTGAAGTACTAGACGCAATAGATAGAAAAGGCAGCTTTGCAGCCGCTGCGGCTACTTTATATCGTGTGCCATCAACAATTACCTATACGGTGCAAAAGTTAGAAGAAGATTTAGGTATTATTGTTTACCGACGCGAGGGAAGAAGAGCTATTTTAACGCCTGCGGGTAAGGTATTACTTGAGCAAGGTAGAGAGTTATTAAAAGCAGCTCAGAACATTGTTGAAGTAGCTAAACAAGTAGACAGGGGCTGGGAGTCCCGCATTACCATTGCCATTGATACTATTTACGATATAAATGAACTATACGAGGTTGTTGCAGAGTTTTATAAACTTAACACAGATGTTGAAGTAAACATTATAGAAGAAGTATTAGGGGGTAGCTGGGACGCGATTATTGAAAATAGAGCTGATTTGGTTATCGGTGCACCTTTTCCAGATGTGAATACTCAAGGGATTAAATTTGAAGAAATTAAGCGCGCAGATTGGCAGTTTGTAGTCGGTAAAAGCCACCCTTTGCTAAAATATAAGCTTCCTCTATCTGAGGAGGATATAAAACCATATCATTCAATTGTGATCAGGGACTCTTCAAAAAAGTTGCCTCCGATGACGCACAGGATATTCGAAAAACAAACAGTGATGCGTGTTGCCACATTAGAGCAAAAAATAACAGCGCAGGTAAAAGGTTTGGGCGTTGGTTTTTTACCAACACATCGAATTATAAATCAACTGGAGGTAGGAAATTTAATCCCTTTACCAATTAATAAAGATGCACCGGTAACACCTTTGTTCCTTGGTTGGCGGACAAACAATAAAGGGAAAGCTACAAGATGGTTTATTAATAAACTGCGTAAGAGTCTGTAATTTAATATCAAAGCGCTTATTTATTTTATACAGTCATCCCAATAAGGTGTGTTTTCAAAACTAGATATTAAATATTCAATGAATGCTCTTACTCGACGAGAAAGGTGACGATTTGAAGGGTAAACAGCATAAGCGTTTTCATTGCCCCATATGTACTTTGGTAATAAAGGCACCAAACGTTTATCTTCGATGTATTTATACGCAATAAAGCTCGGTAAAATACAATATCCAATGTCGTTTGAAATTAACTCTGCAATAAAATCTCCGTTACTACATGAGTGAACTATTTGAGGTTTTATTTTACCTGCATGACCCGTGGGATCGGTGTAGTGAAGATAGTCGTTACTCAGCATGTAGCCAACCATTGGTAATGATTCTAAATCGCTTGCTGTTTTAGGCACGCTGTGCATATTTAAAAAATTTGGGCTGGCAACCGGAATAAGATTAAGCTTAAATAACTTTCTTGCAATTAGTTGTGAGTCTTCTAATACACCTATTCTTAACGCAATGTCATAGTGCTCTTCAATAATGTTTATGCGTCTGTCATCTAGATTGAGCTCTATTTTTATATCGGGGTGATTATTAATAAATGTTTTAACAACATTACCAAGATGGGCAACCCCAAAAGATAAAGGGGCTGCAATGCGAAGTGTACCCGTTAGTTTTCTATTTTCATTAGTGACCAAAGACTCCACTTCATCTAAATCATTTAGCAGTCGCAGGCATTGTTCGTAATATGATTTCCCTGTGTCGGTTAGGCTAAACTTCCTAGTTGAACGATTAAAAAGCTGAATATGAAGTCGAGACTCAAGATCGTTTAGACGCCGGCTAACTGCAGATTTTGCAATATCAAGCTTACTTGCAGCATGGCTAATGCCACCAGAATCTACAATTTGTACAAAAGTCTTCATCTCTTCATATTTGTCCATAGCCTTGCGTCTTCTCTTGTTCTAATTTGGAGAACTATTATTTCTTCAGTACGATGTTTTTGTCAATAACAAGAACACGTATTATCTAAATCGTAGTAACCCAACACGTTAATAAATTAGATAGAGGAACATAAATATGACAACCCAACATTATCCTAATACTCGTTTCACTCCAGAAAATAGCGCCATATTATTAGTTGATCATCAAACCGGCTTATTACTTGGAGTTAAAGATTTAGACCAAGATATGGTGCGTCGTAATGCTGCGACTCTAGCCAGAACAGCTAAGATGTTTAATTTACCAGTAATATTAACAACATCTGCAGAAGATGGACCGAATGGACCATTAATTCCACAAATTACAAATGAGTTGCCTGATGTAAAAATAATTCAACGTACTGGTGAAATCGATGCGTTTGATTATCCTGAGTTTGCTGATGCAGTAGAAGCAACAGGTCGTAAAAATCTTATTATTGCGGGCATATCGACTGATGTTTGTTTAACGTTTGCAGCATTGAGTGCCGTTGCTCGTGGTTATAATGTTCATGCGCTAATTGATGCGTCAGGCACGTGGAACGATGCAGCACAAGCAACATCAATTGCTCGTATGTCAGCCGCTGGTGTAACTATGAACTCTACAGTTGGTATTACAGCTGAGTTACAACGTGATTGGAAAAACCCAACAGGTGAGCAACTTGCAGGGCTATACGCAGATCTTGCAATTCCGTTTTATCAAACATTAATTGCGCTTCGCTCTTAATTTGTATCGTTGGCCTATCATATTCACTGGTAGGTCAACAGTTTAAGTCAAAAACAATAGAATAGACACCCACTCTAAATTTTGCACTTTATGAAAAGAAGTACTAGGCTTTATTTAGTGTAAAAAACAAGCAGAGTGTCTCATGGCTATCGCAAGAAAGCGTCAAATAAGTTTGGTTGATACAAAATATTACCATTGTATTTCACGCTGTGTTCGTCGTGCATTTTTATGTGGCGAAGACTGTTTTACAGGCAAATCTTACGAGCACCGCAGAGGCTGGGTTGAAGATAAGCTGCTTGAATTAGCGAAGGTATTTTGTATTGATGTATGTGCTTACGCTGTTATGAGTAATCACACCCACTTAGTACTGTATGTTGATGATAAAAAAGCGAATCGATTAAACGATAAAGCGATTATCATTCGCTGGCATAAGCTCTGTAAAGGCACTGTACTTACGCAAAAATATGTACAAGGTGAAAAGCTAAGTAAAGCCGAACTTATCTTTTTCAATCAAACAGTAAACGACTACCGCGAGCGCCTATCCAGTATTAGTTGGTTTATGCGATTACTAAATGAAGATATTGCCCGCAGAGCGAACAAAGAAGATAATTGCACAGGTAGGTTTTGGGAGGGACGTTTTACGTCCCAAGCACTTCTGGATGAAGCGGCACTTGCTGCTTGTATGGCGTATGTCGATTTAAACCCAATTAGAGCCAAAATGGCTAACACCCCAGAGGAGTCAGACCATACCAGCATCAAACAGCGTTTAACGTATGTAAAGGATGGCAAGCAACCAAAACAACTACTGCGCTTTGCAGGTATGCCACGTCAAATTATGCCAAAAGGGCTGCCGTTTAAGCTTAAATCGTACCTTGAACTTGTTGAGTTAACTGGACATTGTATACGAGAAGACAAACGAGGTTATATTGAAAGTTCGCACCTACCCTTACTCGAAAGAGTGAATATATCCCCCGAAAACTGGTTAAAACTCACCACACAATTTACGCGTGTATTTCATGGTGCAGTAGGCAGGCCAAGTTCACAAGCAAGTTACTGTGAAAATTTAAACAGAAAGCGACGGGCGAATATCAGTAACTGCGAAAAGCTACTTGCATAAAACTTAAGCTACTCAGTAAAACTATTCAGTAATAAATCACAACTGCACCATGCAGCCATTTTTATGCGTGTGATTTAGGTTTAATAGAGTTAATGACTTATTTAATAGGTGAAATGAAAGTAATCCAGTAGGAAAGGTAAATTTTTAACCTAAAAGATAAATTTTATGACACAGTTTGGTATGTATAATTAAAGTGGCTGTCTAGTTTCGCCGGTCGCTTTTTTTGAGGAGGTTTAACTATGGATGCCCTAGTTATGCTATAGGTGATTTTAGCAATTAAACACTAAACTATTCCCTAAGCGAGTGACAAAATTGGATCAAACGGGCACCTTTAAAACTTTTGGGCTGGAAGACCTGCCTGATGGGGAAATTTTGCCATAGATTGACAGCTTAGTTATATTTAGGATGTCTAATTTGGTTCGACTCTCAAAATGAAAAACTAACTTGCTAGCACCAAATAAAATGTTTAAATTTAGCTGTTTAACCTAATTGCAACCGCTGGTTGACAAATTAACAACTTGACTTGCTAGTCTGCAACTACCTGACTTTCTATGCTTACCGCTCAACAACAAATGAAGGAATGAACTTTATGATTTTAGCAGAAAAGATTGTTAGATTAAGAAAACAAGTTGGTTGGTCGCAGGAAGAATTGGCTGAAAAGATGAATGTTTCTAGGCAGTCAGTGTCTAAGTGGGAAAGCACTAATAGCATACCTGATTTAAATAGGATAATTATGTTGGCGGAGCTTTTTGACGTGTCTACTGACTTTCTACTAAGAGATGAGAATGAAGCTTTTGATTCTCATGATGAAAATAAAAAGCCTGATATCATTCAATTTAGTTTAGAACAAGCAGCAAAATATATTGAAAATAAGATGGAAGTGTCAGCCTTAATCACTAAAGGAGTTATACTTTGTTTATGCTCAGTAGTACCTTTGTTTTTCTTCTTGGCAATGGCTGAAACCAATCGATTGAACCTGACAGGCAATATCGCAGCAGCGATAGGAGTTGTGTGTATTGTAGTTATGGTCTCTATGGGAATAAATTTTTTTCTCAGAGCCAACCAATATAAAAGCGATATAGCGGTAATAGATAATGAAGCATTTGAATTAGCCTATGGTGTACACGGTGTTTTCAATGAAAAATTAACAAAGTTCAGACCTACCTATAATCGAAGATTATCGTTGGGTATATTTATGTTCATTATCAGTTTTGCACCTCTTATGTTTGCTAGTATGCTTTTCAGAGGCCCAAGTATAACTCTAATGATGCTAATTGTGCTTATGCTCATCATAGCCGCTGGGATATACATTGTGTCTCCTGTTGCGGCTAAATACGAGGCTTATAACAATATTCTAAAAGATGGGCCTCTAGGTACCGTAAAGAGTAGACGTGTAAAACGTGCTGAAAAACTCGCTGCATTCTACTGGCCTTTGCTAATCGCTATCTTTCTTGGTTGGAGCTTATGGACTATGGATTGGGGCGTAACTTGGATAATTTGGCCTGTAGGGGCTGTATTTTTCGCTGCACTGGTTGGATTAATGGAGTTGCTGGATAAAGAAGAGTGATGAACATGATATGCATCTTTATCAGCGATACAAAAACCTAATCTTAACCAGTAACTTTCTAATATGGCAGAGATTAGGGGGATACAAATAAGTCATCTAAATATAAATACTTGAACAACCGCTATGCTGGCATTTACGATCATCAATCTAGACCTAAATTCAAATACTATAAATGGCACTTTAGCGAAGTTCGGCTGTGAGCGTGAGGCAGACTGTGAGAAATTATGATGTATGAAGTCAATACTCGTCTCCTTGGTTATTACATTTTATGAACGTTCGTTACGAGCGTTCATGTTTTTTACTTTATATAAATGAATTATACCCTATGGTAAGCTTTTAAAAGCATTGTCAATGCTCTTAAGCTACATTGTATTAGTTCAGACAAGATCTGACACTTCAACTTGAAAAAGTGAGAGTTACCCGTTTTGATAAAAGGTGTCGAATCTTTAAATCAAAACATATAAGAGGTAACTCTCATGCTACATACTAAC
>NZ_JACJDY010000029.1:0-46301 GCF_014163785.1 Pseudoalteromonas sp. SR43-7
ACTGCTCTTATTTAAGCTTCCAGCTAGACGAGAGGATAGAAGATATCCCCGATGGGTTAAGCCAAAACCATCTAAGTATCCCCATAAAAAGAAAGATGCCAGTCAGCTTAACTGACTGGCATTATGCTTTAGGCATCCTTTTTTATTATTTATTATCCAATTTTCTATTTATTACCCGCCATACCTTTACATCTTCCTAGATAAACCACACACTTTAAAAAAACTAATTAATAATAACTAATATGAAAAAAATCACGAGTTTATTAAGTTTGGTCATCTGTTTATTTTTATCAGCCTGTGGTGACGATACCAAAACACTTGGCGACACTCCTGGCGATACAGCAACCGCTTATTTTGATGCGCTTTATAACCAGCAAGACCTTCAAAAAGCCAGCACCATGGCAACCCCCAACCTTACACGTATAATGAATTCCTACGGCACCGCTAAACAGTTTTCCCGTAACTTAGTAAACATGCAATACGATGAAGTAACCATTGAAGTTGATATGACCAATATGAGCGTCCGTGAACAATACGGCGATAACGCTAAAATAAACCTTATTTTTACCGGTTATTTAAATGGTGACAAAATTGATGAAATGCGCAGTGTAAAGATGCTTCGTAAAAAGGGCAAATGGTACATAGATAAAATTGTTGCCGACCCTTACGCTCGTTAAAAACAACTGAATTAAACATAAAAAGGCCTTACATTTGTAAGGCCTTTTTCGCTTTAGCTAGGGCGTGTTGATCTTTGTGGATTGAAGTTTGTTCAATCTAGGGGCGATTTAATCGCGGCGCGAGGTTTGTAACCTAGTGAGCTCGGTAACTGCTCCTGCGTTACCCTACTGGCTTACATCCATGTAAGAATAAGTAAAAACCGAGCAAAGCTTCCGCGTCCTGCTCTCGCCCTTGACCTACACCCATGTAGGCAACAAAGAGTTAATCGTCCCTAGAAAGAACCCAAAGGGCAGCGCATGTTTGGCATTTATGCTGCGTTATCGCCTATTTATGGGGAATAACCACACTACATAGGCTCTGCCTTGCCTAAAAACCAAACAGCCTGCTGCAAATTCAACCACGAAGGGTCATCACGCCCTAGTATTTAAAATACTGCGCTACAGCTCACCAGGTTGAAAGTTATCAACTGCAATGGCTTTCTTACGTAACTTATTAGCATGATGCATTGCATCTGCATCAGTTTGCTCTAATAATTTATTTTCAAGCGCATAATTTATAGCACCTTCAATATCAAGCGTTGCAGGCACACTGCCCTTACGCTGCCATTGTTTTAAGTCTTTAAACTGCGCTTGCATATCATGCATAGCTAAAAATGCGCTTTCCATGACCCCTGTACCTGCATTTTCATCTACATAACATAAATGCGTTAAGCGGTTTCTAAATACACCAGGTTGAGTCATACGCTCGCAAATACTTTGTGCTATTTCATCACTTGGTCTGTGGTAATGGTTTCCAAGCGGGAACACGATACGTTTAAGGATAAAATTAACAACCGGATTTGAAAAGTTTTTAAAGAAGCCATTAAACGCTTGGCCAATTTCAAATAATGAGTTCTCAATTGCATATTTTACAAATGGTAAATCAGCTTGTTGGCGCCCTTCATCTTCATAACGTTTTAAAACAGTTGATGCTAAGTACAAATGACTTAATACATCACCCAAACGCGCTGATATCATTTCTTTACGTTTAAGTTCACCGCCAAGCATCAACATTGCAACGTCTGTACAAATAGCTAAGCCTCGGCTCATTCTACTCAGTTGTTTATAATAAATAGCCGTTTCACCACCTACAGGCGCTTTAGCAAAATAACTACGTGTTAAGCCATGCACAAATGCCATACCTGCATTACTTGCTGCAAATATTATATGGTTCATTAATAAACCATCAAATTGTTCAAGTGCTGCGTCGTCATCTTCCATTGCAGCGGCTTCCATTTCTTTTAAAACAAATGGATGACAGCGTGTTGCACCTTGGCCAAATATCATTAAGTTACGCGTTAAAATATTCGCGCCTTCAACCGTAATTGATACTGGAATCCCCATATAGCCATGCGCCAAATAGTTATTAGGCCCTACTTGAATTCCTTTACCTGAATGAATATCCATTGCATCATTCATTACCGTACGACCCATTTCAGTCATATGGTATTTAGCAATCGCTGTTACAACCGACGGGCTTAATTTTAAATCAATCGCACCTGCGGTCATTAATCTGCACGACTCAAGTGTGTAAGTTAAACCACCAATACGTGCAAGTGCCTCTTGGACACCTTCAAACTGCCCTATAGATACACCAAACTGCTGGCGTACCATGGCGTATGCCGATGTCATTTTTGAAGCTAAATGTCCAGTTGCTGCACTTAATGCCGGTAGTGATATACCACGCCCTGCACTTAAACACTCAACAAGCATTCTCCAGCCACGCCCTGCACACTCTTGTCCACCAATAATCCAATCCAGTGGTATAAATACATCTTTACCGTAAGTGGTACCATTCATAAAGGCCATATTAAGCGGATAATGACGCTCACCCGTTTCAACACCCGGATGAGCGGTTGGTATTAGAGCACATGTAATGCCTAGCTCTTTCTTATCACCTAATAAAGCATCAGGGTCATACATTTTAAATGCTAAGCCGAGTACAGTAGCCACTGGTGCAAGTGTAATGTAACGCTTTGACCAATTTAAACGCAGGCCCATTACTTGCTCGCCATTGTGCTCACCCATACACACCACGCCCGAATCAGGAATGCTGCCAGCATCAGAGCCCGCCTCTGGTCCCGTTAATGCAAAACAAGGAACATCTGTACCATTAGCTAAACTTGGCAGCCAACGATCTTGCTGCTCTTTAGTACCATAGTGAAGAAGTAACTCGCCCGGACCTAAGCTATTAGGCACCATAACAGTGACTGCGGCTGTTAAGCTTTTAGTCGAAATTTTTGACACTATCGTTGAATTAGCAATTGCCGAGAACTCACGACCGCCAAATTTTTCAGGAATGATCAGCGCAAAAAAACCTTCTGTTTTTAGGTAATCCCACACTTCTTTTGGTAAGTCTTTGTCTTTTTGTACAATTTGATAATCATCGAGCATCGCCAATAAGGTTTCTACTTGGTTAGCCATAAATGCGTTTTCTTTATCGCTAAGCTCTGGTTTTGGAAAGTGGTGCAGTTTTTGCCAGTCTGGGTTACCACTAAATAACTCACCATCCCACCAAACATCACCTGCTTCCATCGCCTCTCGCTCTGTTTGCGATAATGGCGGAAGCACCTTTTTGAACATTTTAAACGTAGGACGACTAATCAAGTTTAGGCGAATATCTTTAACCGCAAAAATAACCACCACCACGACCAGCAATATTATAAATATTAACATGCGCACATTCCTTACACATTGAATGAAAATAGTAACTTAATTATGACCCATCTTAATTTAAATACAATCATTGCACGACGAGTCGTGAGCCTTAACGCATTCATTTTATTGTTTTAAACATCACTGCTATTATCAACGTTTTAATAACAATAAATTAAAGGAATAGCATGACCCCCTTTCGATTTAAACTAAGTATGAGCGCCTTAATGGTAGCAAGTACTCTTGCTTTAACGGCCTGCGATGCACAAGTATCTATCGACACTACCGATTCACCACACACTAAAAAAGCTGTAACAGCTAAAGATGCAAATACATTTATAACAAACACAGAAAAAGAACTGAGTGCACTTTATTTAGAATCGAGCCGTGCAGAGTGGATTTACGCAAACTTTATTACTCATGATACATCTGCTCTATCGGCTGAAGTTAACCGTAAAATGACCGAAACAGTCGTGCGTTTAGCAAATGAAGCTGCAAAATACGACGAACTAGAGCTTGATTACGATGCTCGCCGTAAGCTTGATAAACTAAAACTAGCACTTACACTTCCTGCCCCACAAGACGCTGATAAAACAGCGCAACTTTCACAAATTGTCGCAGAGCTTGGCGGGCTATATGGTAAAGGTAAATACTGTAAAGAAGATGGCAGCTGTTTAAGCCTTGGCGACATGACCTCAAAAATGGCCACCAGCCGAGATTACAACGAACTACTTGATTTATGGCAAGGTTGGCGTGAAATATCAAAACCCATGCGCCCACTTTACGAGCAACAAGTAGCACTTACCAACGAAGGTGCAAAAGAGCTTGGTTATGCCGATACGGGTGCTATGTGGCGCAGTAAATACGATATGCCTGCTGATGACTTTACCACCGAGCTTGATCGTATTTGGGGCCAAGTTAAACCACTGTATAACTCGCTACACTGCCATGTTCGCGCAAAGTTAGGTGAAAAGTACGGCACCGACAAAGTACCTCAAGATCAGCCAATACCAGCGCACTTGCTTGGTAATATGTGGGCGCAAGCATGGGGTAATATTTACGATGTAGTTGCACCAGAAAACGCCGATCCGGGTTACGACGTAACCGAGTTATTAGCTCAAAATAATTACGACGAACTTAAAATGGTAAAAGGGGCTGAAAACTTTTTTACCTCAATGGGTTTTGACGCACTACCAGAGACATTTTACGAGCGTTCACTGTTTGTAAAACCAAAAGACAGAGATGTGCAGTGTCATGCATCAGCATGGAATATCGATAGCAAAGACGATTTACGCATTAAAATGTGTATTCAGCGCACAGGCGAAGAGTTTTCAGTTATTCACCATGAATTAGGTCATAACTTTTATCAACGCGCATATAACAAGCAGCCTTTATTTTATCAAGAAAGTGCAAACGATGGTTTTCATGAAGCCATTGGTGACACCATTGCCTTATCGGTTACACCGGGTTACTTAAAAGAAATCGGCTTACTTGAACAAGTACCTGATGAATCTAAAGATATTGGTTTATTAATGAAAATGGCACTTGATAAAGTCGCCTTTGTGCCGTTTAGCTTAATGGTTGATCAGTGGCGCTGGCAGGTATTTTCAGGTGAAGTAACCCCAGAAAATTACAATAAAGCATGGTGGGAACTACGTGAAAAATACCAAGGAGTGCAAGCGCCTATCGCACGTAGCGAAAATGATTTTGATCCGGGTGCTAAGTACCATGTTCCGGGTAACACGCCTTATACACGTTACTTTTTAGCGCATATTTTACAATTTGAATTTCATCGTAGCTTATGTGAAATTGCCGGTAACGATAAAGCCATTCATCGCTGCTCTATTTATAATTCAAAAGAAGCAGGGGATAAGCTAAACGCTATGCTTGAAATGGGTTCGTCTCGCCCTTGGCAAGAGGCGCTTGAAACTGTGACAGGTAAGCCGCAAATGGATGCAACAGCAATGCTCGATTACTTTGCACCATTACAAACATATTTAGATAAACAAAACGAAGGCCGCAACTGCGGCTGGTAAATAGCGCTGAACAAAAAGCCCGCTCATTTGAGCGGGCTTTTTGTTCATATTCTAATTTTTAGTTAAATTAGAACTGTAAGCTTAAATTTGCAAAGTAAGCATCATAATCAGAATCATCCCAGTTATTGCCGTAACCTGCTTCTAAACCAACATTGTTGTTGAAAAAGTGTTGAGCACCAAGAGTGTAATCATCATTTTTATTAACTGTAACAAAAACCGATGTTGCTTTGCTGAAATAGTAGTTAGATGCTAATTCCCAGTTACTTGAACCGCCATCAACATCTTCAAATTTACCTTCAACAGTCAAATAGTTACCTTGCTGTAAATCAACAAAGTACTTAGCTGCTACTGCACGGTAGTCAAACTCATCATCTGCTGTTACTGTAAAGCCGATATAATCAGTGCTGTTTAGTTCGTGGTTATATGCTAGGTCAAACACAAACTGATTGTCAGCATCTTCAACATCTACAAACGTTGCTTTTAATACAAGGTTTGGGTTAAAGAAGTAACCAGCTGAAAGTTCAATTACATCCGTGCTTGAGCCAAAATCACTATCGAAATTATTGTACTGTGCACCTAATACAAAATCTTCTACAAAATACTCACCGCCAATGCTAGTAACATCTCCAAAATCATTATCACTGTATGCACCATAAACATTTGTTTGCTTATTGATGTATTCAAATTGATCGTAAGGACCTAAAGTCGCTTTTGGAGAAAAATAATAAGTTGAGTCAACAGTTATTGTGTCATCACCATCTACATCCACGTATCCTACATGGCTGATTGATTGGTAAGTATCTGCAGCTATTGCAGTGGTTGCAGCGCTTGATAATAAAATGCTCGAAATGATAACGGCTAATTTTTTCATTTTAAATTCCCTATAAATATTACTTTTTATGCTTCAGCTGTCTAGCTAAAGTCGGGGCGCATCCTAACGCCAAAAAAATGAACAAAAACTGAATAAGAGGGCAAATTAAAACCACTTGAAATGTAAATAATTACAAGTAAATGTAAACAACGGGTATCAACAAAATCTACGTAACAATAGTCTGTCATCATTTAAACTCAAAAAGTAACAAATAAGGTACAAGTTGTCGCTAAATTAAACACAACTTAATTATTCGATAAACCTCATCAATATAACCTCCCCTCACTAAATTTTTCTAATTTCTCAAAATAATGACTATATTTAATTCATTATTTCTGAATTTATAATAAAAACTAGGTTTGTATAAGTGCATATTTTTATCTGTTTTTTCCAATAACCATTATTTACCAGCAAAAAAAACTCCAATACTCATTATTTTATAGCTATTATCATCGACTCTACTTAATCGCTTTAATAACAATCTAGCCATTTATGGCAACTCTATTTATAACTTAAAGGGGTTATTTAGATGAGCATAATAAAAGCCGTAATTATGACTGGTAAAAGTTTATAGTTTAAAGCTCAAACATTTAAAACGACAAAGCCCGCTAAATTTAGCGGGCTTTTGATATTACTTTTGTATTAACTAAGTACGGGACTTAATTAAAACTGAAAACGCATGTTAGCAAAGTACGCATCGTTGTCAGAATCATCAGCGTTGTTTTCGTAACCCACCTTTACACCAATATTTTTATTGATGAAGTGCTGAGCACCAAAGCTGTAGGTGTCTTGCTTGTTGTAGTTAGCAAATACAGATGTTGCTTTTGAGAAGTAGTAGTTAGTTTCTGCTACCCATTGGTTTTCTGCGTCATCAATGCTTTCGTATTTACCTTCAAAAGTTAGGTAGTTACCTTGCTGTAAATCAATAAAGTATTTAGCAGCAACTGCACGGTAATCAAAATCGTCGTCTGATGTAAGTGTAACACCTACGTAATCAGTGCTGTTTAGCATGTAGTTGTAAGCTAAATCAAATAATGCGTAATCGTCGCCATATTTGTTTTCAACTAGTGTTACTTTTGCAAGTAAATCAGGGTTGAAAAAGTAACCACCCGTCAGTTTATAAAGCTCACTGTTAGAACCTGAATCTGGGTCTAGGTTTTCGTAAGATGCGCCAACAACAAATTCATTAATGAAATATTCACCACCAACTGATGTTAAATCGCCAAAGTCGTCATCAGCATAGCCACCATATACGTTAGTTTGTTTATTGATGTATTCAAACTGATCGTACGGACCTAAAGTTTTTTTAGGAGATAAGTAGTAAATAGAATCTACAGCAACGGTGTCGTTGTTATCGCTATTTTTGTAGCTTAGGTTACTAATTGAATTATAGCTGTCTGCAGCAGCCGCAGTGCTAGATAATAAAATGCTCGAAATAATAACTGCTAATTTTTTCATTGTAAGACTTCCCTATGTACATTGCTTTTTATGCTCTAGCTGTATTGCTAAAGTCGAGGCACATGCTAACGTTAGGAAACTGAATGAAAACTTAACTAACCAGTTGTATTTATTAAGTTAATTGTAAGGAAGTGTTGTAAACTGTAAAATTAAAGTAGTTGCAACATCTAGTCAACAACTACTTAAAACATGTACCGTATTAAAGCGCGTGTTGGCTAATAATTCGGTAAACATCGTTAATATTATCGCCAGACTTAAACTCTTTACTAATTGGTGTTGGATCTGAGCCAACCCATATTTTTAGCTCGGCATCTAAGTCAAAATGGCCTGCACTTTCTTTACTAAACTTGGTAATTTTAGAGTAAGCAATACTCACCATTTCCATTTTAGAACCGGTCATACCTTGCTTATCAATTAAGATTAAGCGCTTATTAGTAAAAATAAACATATCACGTACTACTTTATATGCTTTTTCTACTTGCTCGCCGTCAATTAATGTATTGGCGAGGATTTTTTCTAAATCAGAATCGTCAACTTCGCTTGCATTACCCATAAGTCCGCTAAGTAAACCCATTATACTTTCTCCTGTTTAAATATTTGATTCTCTAATGTATGACCATTAACTAACTGTCGGTACTGCCAGTGTTGTTGATGACAAAAATTCAGTAGTGCAATATCAAGTGGATCGCTCGTTGGCTGATACTCAACTACATACTCTTTATGTTGGCTCATATACACACGACTCACACCTGCAATTGCTTGAAGCTGTTGCTCAACATTTTGATAAGCCTCGCTTAGCATTAATGTATAAAAGTGTTTATCGGTATTATTAGTTTTTGTTTGATGCTCGCTTAGTACGCCTTTATCTAAATGAAGTACCTGTGAGCATAGTCGCTCAAGCTCAGTTAAATCGTGAGAGCTTAAAATAAATGTAGCCTGTTCACTTAATTCTGATACCAGCTCACGTACTTCTCTGGCATGAATCGGATCAAGCCCTGCGGTTGCTTCATCAAGCATTACAATTTGTGGTGCGCCAATAAGTGCTTGCGCTATCGTAACGCGCTTGCGCATACCGTGCGATAAATCCCCCGCACGCTGCTTTGCAATTTCTTTTAAGCCAACTAAATCAAGTACACGTAGCGCCTCAGTTTGGCTTTGCTTAGCACCCATACCTTGCAGCTTTGCATAAAAGGCGAGTTGCTTATCTATATTAAAGCGAGGGTCAAGTTGCGCGTCTTGCGGTAATGCACTTACTTTATTAAATAAAGCAGCGCTACCAGGTTTGTGCCCTAATATTTCAAGGCTGCCTTTACTTGGCGCAATATAGCCGCACAACAAACTAAATAAGGTAGTTTTACCCGCACCATTTGGCCCAACAAGTGCCACTGGCGCGCCTTTGTTAATTTCAAAGTCCACATTATTAAGCGCAAGTTTTGCACCATACGATTTACTCAAACCGCTAGCTGTAATTAATGGTCTCATAGTGAGTTCCTTGCAAAAATACGTTGAGCAACGCTTAGTAACACCGCAGTTTGCACAAGGGGAATAGCCAGAGCGCTTAATAATGGTAAATTTTGCCCGGCTAATAACTCTATTTGCACACCCGGAAATAAATAATCAAGCAGGCCTAATGCGGGTATTTGCCATTGCAATATACCAACTACAATACCGCCTGCTGCAAAGTATAAGATTGCCAATACAATAGATAAACGCGATGAGCGGGCAAAGGTATTAATTAACGTCATAAGTGCTACAAATGGGCATAAAGTAACAACCAATATTAAAAATATAGAAAGCGCACGAGCAAAACCACCTGCCAGTAAACTTGGATCTCTAAACCCTAGTACAGCGAGCGTAGCCACAAGAGTAATGCCCACTAAGCAGGCTAATACTCCTAGCTGTCCTAAAAAACGGCCAAACAGTATTTCAAATCGAGTGGAGCGCAGTGATAAAAACCTTAGTGTGCCGCGCTCTCTATCGCCTACCGTTTGGTCGCTACAAATAAATAAACCAAAAACGGGAAAGCTATACAGGGCTATTAACCAGTACATAGCAAATTCGGCCTCAGGCCAATCAAGCAGCTTACTTAAACCAATAGAACCTGATATATCACGGGCTATTTGCTCAAAATCGGGCGCACTTACAATGCCTACTGCCTGCCCTATTGGGTAGCGCAGTATTATTAGCCACACCAATGCAAAGGCAGCTAATGCAATAAGTCCACGTTTAGTTAAAAACATACGTACAAGCTCAAATCCCGCTATTTGCGTTAATCGCCCTACGTTTATCGGTAATGGTGTTGCCATTGACTATCCTTAATGACTTTTTATTTTCTGTTTATTTATCCACACTAAGTGTAAACACCTTGAATTACCAGCAAAAAAAAGCCCACCTATGGTGAGCTTTGTAACAATACATTTAAATGTAACAGTATAAATTATAAATGCCGCTTATAAACCTCAAGTGCTTGGCTTAAATCGCTAATTAAATCTTCTACATCTTCAAGGCCAATATGCAAGCGAATAACCGGCCCTAAATCCCAACCTGTATTTGAACGCAGCCCTTTCATAGTTAAATTAGCGGTTACTAAACTTTCAAAACCGCCCCACGAAAAGCCCATTTTAATATGCTCAAGGCTATCTAAAAATGCATCAATCGCTTTTTGATTACCGGTTTTCATGACAAATGAAAACAACCCATTACTGCCATCAAAATCACGTTTAAAAAACTCATGCCCTGGGCAGCTTTCAAATGCAGGGTGGCGAATATGATCAACAAGCTCATGTTGTTCAAGCCATTTAGCTACTTCTATTGCTGCTTTTTCATGTTGATTTAAACGCACACCCATTGTACGCAGGCCTCTAAGCGCTAAATACGCATCATCGGCACTGGTACATTGCCCTAGTAAGTACGAGTTTTCGCGCAAGGTTGGCCAGTACATTTTATTAGCAACAGCCACCCCCATCATCACGTCCGAATGGCCGACAATATACTTTGTTGCAGCTTGAATACTAATATCAACACCGTGCTCTAACGGGCGATAATGCAAACCGTTGCCGTAGGTATTATCAAGTATGGTCATTACGCTATGCTCATTGGCTACTTTTACCATAGCAGGCACATCTTGCACTTCCATCGTAATAGAACCTGGGGATTCTAAAAACAATACTTTGGTATTTGGCTGAATGTAGTCTTTAATACCTGCGCCAATGGTTGGCGGGTAGTAGGTTGTTGTAATGCCCAGCCCCACTAAAATTTTATCGCAAAAATCGCGAGTTGGTTCGTACACGTTATCAACCATTAAAATATGATCACCGGTTTTTAAAAACGATAAAAATACTTGGCTGATCGCCGCAGCGCCACAAGGGTACAATGCACACCCTTCGCCGCCTTCAAGTTCTGTAATAGCTTCTTGTAGCGCAAAGTGTGTTGTTGTTCCTCGGCGCCCATAAAATAACGTTTTATCGCCACGGGTTTTAGCTGCTTCTTTTAAATCGGCTACAGTATCAAATACAATGGTAGATGCACGCTGTACAACGGGATTGACTACGCCATGTGTATAGGCTTTTTTTCGCCCTGATGATACCAGCTGAGTGTTTTTATTACTTTTACTCGACATTATTAATCCTTAAGGGTTTGTGCGCCAATGCTCAATTAAATAACGAGAGATAGAATCGGTTCTAGGCAGCTTTAAATGCTCGCCTTCTTCGTGCCAATTACCAAATTGCTCTAAGTCTTCACGACTAAACCATTTTGCATCGTCTAGCTCTTCTTTATCTACGTTAATTTGCTCAGATGTCGCCTGTGCAAAAAAGCCAAGCATAATTGACGATGGGAACGGCCATGGCTGAGATGCAACATAACGTACGTTATCAACTTCTATGCCTGCCTCTTCTTTAACTTCACGCGCAACAGCTTGTTCCAGTGTCTCCCCTGGGTCTACAAATCCAGCAAGCGAAGAATACATACCAGTGAGCCACGCAGCTTGGCGACCTAATAAACAGCGTTCTACTCCGTCAGCAAAGACTTTAGTAACGACCATAATTACCGCAGGATCGGTGCGCGGGAATGTAGGATGCTTACAGTTTTCGTTTTCACATACACGAGAATGCCCGGCTTCCACTGAACGGTTTTTACTACCGCAGCGCCCACAAAAACGGTGCGTGGCATGCCAATAACATAACCCTCTCGCAAGGGCGGCTATTGAGGCATATTTAATGGTTACTTGAGGCCCATATTGGCGAATATCAAAAAACTGAGCGCCCTCGATTAAAGGCGAAAGTACGCTTTCATCCAGATCAGAAACATCCAATGCAAACACACCATGTTTAGCATTGTTTAAACCAACAAAAATAGCACTCGTTAAATCTAAATGTGCCACTTGTTGATACGTCAAATAGCTTACTTTAGGAGTATCTTTAATAAATAGGGTTTGATTATTTTTAACTAAAACCCATTTACTTTGCGCCGACATTTGCGCTTTAAGCCACGATGGGTCTTTACGAAAATTTGAGCCTCTATCTAGTGGCATGTTGCTGTAATGAAGCATGTAAGTCCTTGGTAACTCGTTATGCTTTAAAATTACCATAATCATTTAGCAAACCCAATTGATTACAGTAATAAAAAAAGCCTATATAAGGCTTAATTCATCTATTACGGCTTTGTATTAAAATCTCTCATGTTGCAGGCACTTAGCTTGCACTTTTTTAACTATTTTTTACTGTTAAAGTAGCAAAGTTTTATCAATTAAATGAAATTGCTCTGCGCTTTGTTTTAATACCTCAGCAGTTAACCTGTCTGCACCGTATACATCGCACGGTACATTATATTGGTTTTTTAAATGTCCAAGTAACAAAGCAAAGTCACCATCGCCAGAGAGCAAAATAACTTTATCGAGATTTTTACCCTGCTCTAACATGTCTATTGTTATGCCTACATCCCAATCGCCTTTAGCACTGCCATCACGGCGTTGAATAAATGGCTTTAGCTTTACCTCAAAACCAATCGCACGCAAAATATTTTGAAACTGATTTTGCTTTTCATCTCCTCGATAAATTGCATACGCAAAAGCACACTCAATATTGTATTGCGCCTCCATCATTCGCCAAAACGCATTGTAGTCAAAATTTTTCCCGTAACTCTCGCGGCACGTGTAATAAATATTTTGTACATCAACAAAAATACCGACCCGTGGTTTCGTGCTTTGCTGCTCGTTTTGTAAAGTCATTTAGTGTCCTAGTGAGGATTAATAGCAATAGAAGTAACGTTATAAAATAAGTGTACCTTGCAATTTATATTTAAGTAACCTAAATTAGTTACATACCCTTATGTAACCAATATTGGTTACATATTAAAAAGTAACCATTTTGAGGTTTTTATGATTGGTGTGATCAGCGGCGATATTATTAAATCGCAAACAATCCCTAAGCAGCAATACGATGCCATGCTTTATCAACTAGAGCAAAGTTTGCGAAACATTTCGGGTGAGCAAACACTTTGGAATATATACCGAGGCGATGCCTTTCAGTTACAAGTTAATAATCCTCAGCTCCTTTTTAAAAATGCCATACTTGTATATTTACACCTTAAATCTTCAGGTTATGAACTACGACAAAGCTTGGCACTTGGGCAAATAGATAACCCACGCAGCGATATAAAAACAGCAACCGGTTCTGCTTTTACTCTTTCGGGACAAGGCCTTGATAAAATAGGCAATCAACGCTTTGTTTTTAATATTAACGAGCAGCAGCTCGATGAAAGCTTAAATCTTAATTTAGCCTTTGCCGACGTATTGCTCACTAAAATCACACAAAAACAAGCAAATGCCCTGTACGTCTATTTAACGTCACCAGACAACAGCCACGCGGCACTAGCTAAAGAGCTTAAAACAAGTCGCGAAAACGTAACCAAACTACTAAATTTAGCGCACTACCAACTTATAGAGCGCTTTATTAAGCACACACAACACGTTATAAAAAATATAATTAAAGGAGGTGAATAATGGCGTTTTCACTTTTACTGGTCGCGCTTATTATTGGCCACTTACTCGCTGATTTTTACTGGCAACCTATGAGTTGGGTAAACAACAGAAATACCCGTCACTTTAAAGCCAGTAAGCTTTATTTTCATGTACTAGTGCATGGTGTAACAAGTGCACTCATTATTACCCTGTGGGAATACACATTCGGGTGGCAGCAACTAAGCAGTGTTTTAATTGCCACGGCGAGCATTATGCTGAGCCATTACTTTATTGATATAGCTAAATCGTATTCTGATAAAGGCGTGGTGCCTTTTTTACTAGATCAAATAGCGCACATACTCGTTATTATTGCGCTCAGTATTTGGTTAACTGATAACAGTAGCTTTATGGCTGCAATTAAAAATATGCTCACTGATCCCAAAATACTGTGGGTGGTATGCGGTTATTTAATTATTTTAAGTCCCAGCGCCGTATTTATAAGAATGATGTTAGAGCGTTTAACAAGTAACTTTTCAAGTACTGGTAGCTTACCACTTGCAGGGCAAAGCATAGGTATGTTGGAACGCGTACTTATGCTGAGCTTTATATTGCTTGACCAATTTGCAGGGCTGGGTTTTTTACTTGCGGCAAAGTCGGTATTTAGGTTTGGTGATTTAAGTGCAAGCAAAGATAAAAAGCTTACCGAGTACGTTATGCTCGGCACATTACTTAGCGTAAGTGTGACTTTATTTATAGGCTTGGGTATTAACTATTTAATCAGGCAGGCAATACAGTAAGTACAGATTACAGACAATAAAAAACGCGCTACTTCTATTTAATTAAAGAAGGGAGCGCGTTTTTTGTATCTGCCTTTAACTAAATTCTAAATTAATTAAACGCTAGTGCAATCACTAATAATGATTAATCGTTATTTGTGCGACGACGGCGTTGGCCATTACCGCCAACAGATTCACGCTTTGCCCATGGGTTTTGCGCGCTGTCATCTGTTTTAGCAGCTGGCTTTTTAGAACCACCACGGCGTGGGCCGGTACCATTACCACCATTGTTCGGCTTTTTACTGTTAGGCTTGCTGCTATCAGATTTAGGCTTATTAAAAGGCTGCTTTTTCTTAGGCTTTTTAGCCGGCAGTGGGCGAGCATCTAATGCGCGTTCAGCTACTGGATTAATAGGCTCAAAACCGTCTTCTTCAGCACGTGGAATAAGCTCACCAATAAAGCGTTCAATACCATATAAATCAACAGCATCATCAACCGTTACAAACGAAATCGCATGACCCGACGCACCAGCACGGCCTGTACGGCCAATACGGTGAACGTAATCTTCATATACATTTGGCAAATCGTAGTTAACAACATGCGGTAATTCAACAATGTCTAAGCCACGTGCAACAATGTCTGTTGCTACTAATACGCGTACTTCACCACTTTTAAAACCATCAAGTGCTTTAACACGTGCGCCTTGTGATTTATTACCATGGATAGCCGCGCCTACAATGTCATCGCGTTCAAGTTGTTTAACTAAGCGGTTAGCACCGTGCTTTGTACGGCTAAACACTAATACTTGTTGCCAATCGTTAGTGCGAATTAAGTGGCTTAGCAATGCTGTTTTACGTGTTTTATCTACCGCGTAAACGCACTGAGTAACACTTTTTGCAGTAGTATTTTTTGCAGCAACTGAAATTTCAACAGGGTCATTAATTAACCCTTTTGCTAATGCACGAATTTCGTCAGAAAATGTAGCCGAAAACATCAAGTTTTGACGTTTAGCAGGCATTTTAGCAATTAAGCGTTTAATGTCATGAATAAAGCCCATGTCTAACATGCGGTCAGCTTCATCGAGTACAAGCACTTCAACGCTATCAAATTTAACTGCATTTTGATTATGTAAGTCGATTAAACGACCCGGCGTTGCTACTAAAATATCAACACCTTTACGAAGACGCTGCATTTGTGGGTTAATTTTAACGCCACCGTAAACTACAAATGAGCTCACATCCGAATGCTTAGCGTACTCTTCAACGTTTTCGCTTACTTGCAAAGCAAGCTCACGTGTAGGCGTTAAAATAAGTGCACGTACGTGGTTACTTTTAGCTTTAGGGCCCGACGACAAACGCTCAATAAGTGGTAATGTAAAACCCGCTGTTTTACCTGTACCTGTTTGTGCTGCTGCCATAACGTCACGGCGTTCAATAATTGCAGGAATTGCTTGAGCCTGAATCGGCGTTGGCGTTTCATAGCCCTTTTCTAAAACCGCATTAACCAAAGACTGTGATAAACCTAAACCTTCAAAACTCATATAAACTCTCTTTTAAATAAGGCTACATTAGCCAGTTGCGCGCATTATACCTGTAGTAGCTAAGAATGCATGCCATTATTTACGTTGCAGGCAATTGAGCATAGTTTATTAAAATTAAACCTGTGATTAAGTTGCTTAAAAATGCAAAAAACGGCCATAGGCCGTTTTTTGTTTATACTTAATTACTCTAAGTATTAGAGTTACTTAACACCTAACTCACGCAAACGTTCTTGCAAGTAGCTATCTGCCGTGTAGCGCTCTGAAAGCACAACATCTGGATGCGGGTGTAAAAATAACGGTAATGAAATACGCGATTTAGTAGATGCTTTACCCGTTGGGTTAATTACACGGTGAATTGTCGATGGAAAATACCCACCCGACGCTTCTTGTAGCATGTCGCCGATATTAATAATTAAGCTGCCAAAATCACATGGCACGTCTAACCAACCGCCATCTGTTTTTTGAACTTGTAAACCAGGCTCATTAGAAGCTGGTAATACAGTCAATAAATTAATATCGCCATGGGCTGCTGCGCGAATAGCACCTGGCTCTTCATCACCCGTCATTGGTGGATAATGTAGGATACGTAACAATGTTTGCTCAGAATCGGCAATCATGTCTTTTAAATCAATCGAAAACTTAGCACGCACATCAGCTGGTGCTTCAGCCTGAACCCAGCTTAATAATGTGCCAGCAAATTCACTTGCTAAACGGTAGTATTCACGTACGTCAGCTTCAAGTTGAGCAGGAACGCGACCTTTAGGGTACACATGGAAGTACTCTTTAATGTCTTTTACTGTAAAGCCTTTCGCTACTTCTGATACTGAAGGCGGAAAGTAACCGTCTTGAGTTTCTTTAGAGAATAAAAAGTCGTGCTTTTGCTCTGAGTTAAAAAAGTCTTGCCAATTTTTGTAAATAGACTCAACTAAAGACTGTGGGATTGGGTGGTTTTTTAAAACGCCAAATCCAGTATTTCTTAACGATTCAACAAATTGTGCAGCCGCATCGGGAGCTTTATAATCAACAGTAGGTAATTGCATTGTACGTTCCAGTGAATAGGTTGTGTGAAGTGAGTTGCTTTTAATAGTGCTAAATTACTTATATAAAGTAGCAAAGCCTTCATTATAGCGCTATGCGAGGATAGACAAATGACCTCAAAAACATAAGGACATATGTCCGCAAAGCATAGTCACCGCCACTTTGCTTGATCAAGATCAACTTATAAAAAAACGTTGAATTTGCAAGGTTTAGTAACTATCTCTGGTCTACTAGGGCGTGCTGACCTTTGGTGGGTGAATTTGCAGCAGACTGTTTGGTATTTAAGCAAGGCAGAGCTTATGATGTGTGGTTGTTCCCCATAAATAGGCGATAACGCAGCATAAATGCCAAACATGCGCTACCCTTTGGGTTCTTTCTAGGGACGATTAACTCTTTGTTGCTCGGTTTTTACTTAGTCCACTAGGTTACAAACCTCGCGCCGCGATTAAATCGCCCCTAGATTGAACAAATTTCAATCCACAACGGTCAACACGCCCTGACAGAATATATTTTATTTGTGTAAATAAGGCTCCCCATGCGACAAAAAGTATCTTTTAAAAGCGGCGATTTAGAACTTGCCGGCCAACTTGAACTTCCCTCTGGTGACGTTAAGTTTTACGCGCTATTTGCACACTGCTTTACATGCGGTAAAGACATTGCAGCAGCTACACGGATTAGCCGTGCACTCACACAACAAGGGATTGCCGTACTGCGTTTTGACTTTACTGGTTTAGGTAATAGTGATGGTGATTTTGCTAACAGTAACTTTTCATCAAACATTCAAGATTTAGTATCTGCGGCAAATCATTTACGTGAACATTTTGCTCCGCCGCAACTACTCATTGGCCACAGTTTAGGCGGGGCAGCCGTTCTTGCTGCTGCTGAGCATATTCCTGAAGTATCGGCTATTACAACCATTGGTGCACCGTCAGATGCGCAGCACGTAGCGCATAACTTTGAAGCACACCTTGATGAAATTAACGCAGCAGGTGAAGCTAAAGTAAACTTAGCTGGTCGTGAATTTACCATTAAAAAGCAATTTATTGACGATATAGCCAAGTACGATAAAAGCCACATTAGTAAGCTTAAGCGCGCATTATTAGTAATGCACTCCCCTATTGATGCGACGGTAAATATTAGTGAAGCTGAAAAAATTTATGCATCAGCTAAACACCCTAAAAGCTTTATTAGTCTAGATAACGCCGATCACCTTTTAACAAATAAAAACGATGCTGACTACGCTGCACAAATAATTGCAACGTGGGCAAACCGTTATGTTAAGTACGACAAAACTAAATACACGGCAAGTTTAACGGGTGGCAATGTACTCGTTGAAGAAAAAGACCACGTATTTACTCAGCACGTAAGTACAAAAGATCATACTTGGCTTGCAGATGAGCCAATAAAAGTAGGCGGTAAAAACTTAGGTCCCGATCCGTATCATCACTTATTAGCGGGGCTTGGTGCCTGTACGGCCATGACACTGCGTATGTACGCTACACGTAAAAACTTACCACTGGAGCATGTAAAAGTAGAGCTTGATCACACTCGCGATTACAACAAAGATTGCGACGATTGTGAGCAAACCGGTAACCTTGAAGCCATTACCCGTAAAATCACCTTACGTGGCGACTTAACTGAGCCAGAGCGTCAGCGTTTACTCGAAATAGCCGACAAATGCCCAGTGCATAAAACACTACATAATAACCCTGTTATTGTTAGTGAACTGGTAGAATAACTGCCGTAAAATAAATATAGCGCAGGTAACACTGCGCTATGATTTAACTTTTATATACCTAACTTTTACTATCTAAAAATCCCTCTACTTCTTTACTCATTCTACCCACCAGCCATTTTGGCCCGCCATCGTACATATAGTTATGGCGCGATTTTTCTATTAGTGTTTGTGTAACAGGAAACTTATCCAGCTCTGAATCGTTTAACAGCACATCCGCATCAGCTGGGTAATCACTACCGCGTAGAGTAAGTACGCGTATATTTTTATTGCGTGGGATCAACATGCGGCGATGATCGAGCGTAATAATAGTGCTAACTTCATTGGGGTAAATAGAGCCATATAATGCGGAAATATCACCGCCATTAGAATGCCCAAATAAGGTGAGTTTTGTAAAGTCGTATGCTGGGTATTTACTCGATAGCTCATTAACTAAAAACTTAAGCGCCACTACGCCACGGTGCCAGTTTTCCATGCGAGTGGTTAAGTAAGGCTGCTCACGGTTTAAGTTAGGGTCGGTTTCTAATTCATGTGCAACTGCTATTGTTAAATATCCACGCTGATTAAACGCATTACTGGCAAACGTATACCCGTTATGGCTAATCCCGTAACCTGCGTTAATGAACGCTACAGGGCATTTTACTTGTTCAGTGCACTTAGCATTGTTACTTGGTAGTGTGATATTGATAGGAATAGTGCGATTACGGCTTTCATCAGTTATAACGCCATCGTTTGCATAGCTTGTTACGCCGATTACTGATTTACTTATTACTGGTGTACTTAGAGCTAGTACACTTAACAGTAAAAGCTTTTTAAGTGTTTTTTGCATATTTAAACTTATATAAATTATTGTTTTTAATTAAAAATAACTTTTACTTTATAGGTTTGCATTCTCTATTGTCAAACTATGCGATAATAACCGCCATTGTTTAAATATATTTAGTAAAAGATCCAATAAATGAAATCATACAATAGCATTCAAGAACGCATAGAAATTTTAGAAGACAAACTAACTGCAATACATGACGAAATCGAAACACTAAAAACCCCTGCTAAAAACAACAATGAACGTATTATTTTTAAGTTTATTGAAACAGGCAGCACAGGTAAAACGAAGGATTTTGTTCGTGAGTTAGGTATTAAATCACCACGTGACGGTTTGTTTTCATCAGGTGACGTTACAAAACTAATTAAAGATGGCGCTGAAGATATTTCACCAGCGTTATTAGCAATCGCAAGACAGCTTGCCAGTGCACGTAATAAAAATGGCCCTAGCCGTTAATTACGCAGTCACGCAGTATCTAGAAGCCCAGCCAAGCTGTCGCTTCTAGATATGTAATCATATTAAACTAAATTAATCACATAGTTCTATATTAAGGCTGGTAAGCAAGTTTAGTGCTTCGAAGCGATCAAACTTAGCATTCGCTAAAATATTATTATTCAAATCTATATTAAACGCTGTCGCACCTACAAAATCACATTTTGTTAAGTTAGTTTGAAAAAACTCACTATCGCGAAAATCTGTTCCTGTAAATTCACTACCGCTTAAATCAGCGTGTCTAAAATCAACATTTTTGGCAAAACAGTGTGTTAATTTGAGGGCTTTGAGGGTTAATTCAAAAAAAGAACTATTACTGAGCTCGCAATAATTAAAGCTCACCGGTGCGTTAATACTAAGCGCTGGCCAATCCACGTCAGTCCATTGCAGACTATTTAATTTGCAGTGGCTAAAACTTACATCTTCAAGCGAGCTGTAGTTCCATTTAAGTGACGATAAATTACAGTTTTTAAAGTTGCACTGTATAAATCGGCAATTTTTAAACTGCCCGTCTGAAAAGTCGCAATCGGTAAATGTGCACTCTTCAAACTCAGAATTTTCAGTTAGTTGCTCTTCGTGCTGCAAAGCATTAAATTGCTCGTCGAAGTAGTGATTATTATTTGAAATTGACACTATTAACCTAGTTTTTAATGGGCGTAGACGTTATTTTTAGGTAAATCTTTTTTAAGCGCAAGCACTGCAATAAAAATCAAAGCAAATAGTGGAAATAGCGCTAAACAGCCACCCACAAAAGCTAAAACGCCAGGCATAGTACTTTTACGCTTACCTATTTTGTAGCTAATTACAGCAAAAATAGGAATACTCAGCACAATAAAAAAAACTAAAAATTCACCAAGTAAGGTGGCATTGATCGACATAATAATTCCTTTTTCGTCTATTCGATTAAAATACATGTTGCTGAAAATTTAACCACAAAAAAACCCTTAAGCATATAACTTAAGGGTTTTTAAATTTAGCTCAATAAGCTAAACAAAAATTACTCTTCGCTAGGTATCGCTTTTTCAACAACACTAATTGCAAGCTCAGCTAACGAATCCATATTAGGCTTACTAGGCGCGTTAGTTAATAAACACGACGCTTGTGTTGTTTTAGGGAAAGCAATAACGTCACGAATGTTATCGGTACCACATAAAAGCATTGCTAAACGGTCAAGGCCAAATGCTAAACCAGCATGTGGTGGTGTACCGTATTTAAGTGCATCAAGTAAAAAGCCAAATTTGTCTTGTTGCTCTTGCTCGTTAATACCTAAAATTCTAAATGCAGTTTCTTGCATATCTGCATTATGAATACGTACCGAACCGCCACCTACTTCGTAGCCGTTTAATACCATGTCGTAGGCATCTGAAATAGCCGCAGCAGGGTTTGCTTCAAGCTCACTTGCAGTAATATCTTTTGGTGCAGTGAATGGATGATGCACAGCATGTAATGTGCCCTCGTCATCTTCTTCAAACATTGGGAAATCTACAACCCAAAGTGGTGCCCAACTGTTAAGGTTAGTGATTTCTAAGTCAACACCAATCTTAACGCGCAGTGCGCCCATTGCTTCGTTTACTGTGTTACGCTTATCGGCACCAAATAAAATGATATCGCCAGACTGTGCATTAGTACGCTCAAGTAATTTAATAATTACGTCTTCGCTTAAAAACTTAGCTACTGGTGATTGAACACCCTCAGCGCCTGCAGTGTGGTCATTCACTTTCATCCACGCCATGCCTTTAGCGCCGTAAATACCAATAAACTTAGTGTAATCGTCAAGCTGTTTACGAGAAAGCTTAGCGCCACCCGGTACAGTTAATACAGCAACGCGACCTTTTTCGTCGTTAGCTGGACCTGAGAAAACATTAAACTCTACGTCTTTAACTAAATCTGCAACATCAACTAACTTCATTGGGTTACGTAAATCTGGCTTATCAGAACCGTAAAGGCTCATTGCCTCGCTGTAAGGCATGATTGGAAAATCGCCTAAATCAACGTTTAACAATGTTTGCCACATCTCGCGGATCATTTTTTCAGTCATACCACGTACTTGATCAGAGCTCATGAACGAGGTTTCTATATCTATTTGGGTAAATTCTGGTTGACGATCGGCACGTAAATCTTCATCACGGAAACATTTAACAATTTGGTAGTAACGGTCGAAACCCGACATCATCAACAATTGCTTAAATAACTGTGGAGACTGTGGTAAAGCGTAAAAACTACCTTTATGAACGCGGCTTGGCACTAAGTAATCGCGTGCGCCTTCTGGCGTTGCTTTAGTAAGTACAGGTGTTTCGATGTCTAAAAAGCCGTTTTCATCTAAAAAGCGACGAACAAAGCTGCTTGCTTTAGCACGTAATTTAATACGATCACTCATTTCTAGACGACGTAGGTCTAAGTAGCGGTATTTTAAACGACGCTCTTCTGAGTTTACTTGGTTAAAATCAAGTGGAAGCGGTTCAGAGCGGTTAATAATTGTAAGCTCAGTACCTAAAACTTCTATTTCACCTGTTGCCATATCTTTATTTACTTGGCTATCAGGGCGTGCACGTACAGTACCTTTTAGCTGAACACAAAATTCTTGGCGAAGTGTGTTAGCTGAACTCATTAACTCTTCAATGTCAGAGTCGAATACAACTTGTACTAAACCTTCTCTATCGCGTAAATCGACAAAGATAAGTCCACCAAGGTCACGTCGTTTGTTGATCCAGCCACATAGTTCAACTTCTTGATCTACGTGAGTTTTATTTAGCTGTCCGCAATATATAGAGCGCATAGTTTTCCTGTCAGATAAAAGGCTTAAACGGTTATATTTATTTGTTTTAAGGCGTGTGATTTAAAAAACAGGTCACCACAATACAAATAAAGCCGCTAGCAATCTAAAAATAATCAAATTAAGCCCTGCATTATACCCAAGTAGTATTAAGATGCTAGGGCGTGTGCCGCTTTTGCCCCTGAATTTACAGCAGCTCGTTTTGTTATTTGCTACACTATCGCCACTTTATAATAAGGCGCTAGTTTGTATGTTATATATTGGATGCCCGCAGTGGTCGAGTAATGCATGGAAAGGCAATTTATTTTCAAGCCAATGTAAAAGCGCCGATATGCTTAGCCAATACGCACAACAGTTTAACTCTGTTGAAGGCAATACCAGCTTTTACGCTGTTCCTGCGCCAAGTACCGTATTGCGCTGGGCAAACAGCGTACCCGATGATTTTAAATTTACGTTTAAGTTTAATCGTCGCTTTAGCCACGAGCTGCACCTAACTAATGTTCAAACCGAGCTTACTGATTGGCTTAACTTGTTCTCCCCTATTTTAGAAAAAACCGGGCAAATAATGCTGCAATTACCTAAAGCATTTGGCCCTGGTGACTTACCCAAACTCGCCCAATTTATTAGCCTATTACCAAAAGAGGTTAATTACGGTGTAGAGGTACGTCATACTGCGTTTTTTCAAAAGGGCGAAGCCGAAATAGCGCTTAATCAGTTATTAATGGCAAATAACATAAATCGCATATCGATGGATACTCGCGCCCTATTTGCGGTAAAACCAACAACCGAAGCGCTAATAGATGCACAGCAAAAAAAGCCGCATTTACCGGTACATGCAATAGCTACTGGCTCAGAGCCCATGGCGCGCTTTGTTATCGCCGATTTACAAAACGACTATAAACCCTTTTATAAACCGTGGCTGAGTAAAGTAAAACAATGGCTTGATGAAGGAAAAACGCCCTATGTGTTTTTTCATACGGCAGATAACCGAGAAGCGCCATTATTAGCAAGGCAGTTTTGCAAAGACCTTGGTTATGATCACAAAGCATTAAACCCATTTACTGGCGAAAAAGAAGCCCACCAGCCAGCACTTTTTTAAAAGTAAAACGACAGAGAAATAATAATGAGTGAATACGCACGTTACTTTACCGGCTACCCAGCTAACATTGTTGAGCAAGTATTAAGCCTTATAGATAACAACAAGGTATGTGACTACTTACTTAAAAAGTACCCGCAAGCACATACCATTACTAGCGATAAATTACTTTATAGCTATGCAACCGAGCTTAAAAAACAATATTTAAAAAATGCACCACCGTTTGGGCGCGCAGCATTTAAAAAGCAAGGCGACATGGTCACCAACGCACTTGGTACACATACGTATCGAATGCAAGGTAAAACCCGTAAACACGATTTAGCGATAAACAGCGACTTGCTCCGCGCTCCCGAGCCGTTATTAAAAGCGTTAGTGGTACATGAGCTCGCCCACTTTAAAGAAAAAGACCACAACAAAGGTTTTTATCAACTTTGCTGCCATATGGAGCCGAGTTACCACCAGCTAGAGTTAGATTTAAGAATTTTTTGTGTGGTAGTCGCAATGGGTGAAAATCCTTATTTAAAATAAGGATTTTAGCGTTCTTTAACTGAGTGAAAATAAAGCCATGCTTAAGTTAATATTTCCTTTCATAACCAAACGCTTATACCCAGTCTTTATCCACGTAAGCAGCTCACAACTTAACGCCAGCCCTTAATAAAAAAAAGTTTAAAACTACATAATTGCCCTACATTTGAGAACTACACTCTTAAAAGTTAATTTAATCTTTGGAGTTTTTAAATGATGAAAAATACCCATGCCATTTTACTCAGTGCCCTGTGCTGCTTAACCTTAAGTGCCTGCAACGAGCAAAACAGCCAATCACTTGAACAATCAAACCTCAATGATTTTACTCTAACCAGCTCAAAAGTAAGTGATGGCGGTAATTTGCCTATTACTTATACATGCGATGGGCAAAGCATTAGCCCCCCACTTAACTGGAGTGGAGCACCTAAGGCAACCAAATATTATGCGTTAATTATGGATCATAAAGCGCCAGAGGGAATGCATTGGTATTGGACCATGTACAATATTGCCGCCGATAAAACACAAATTAAAGCGGGCGAAACCCTCGGTGAAGTAGGCTCTAATAGCGTAAACGATTTAAGCCAATACGCGCCGCCTTGCTCTAAAGGTCCAGGTGAAAAAAGCTATACTTATACTGTGTATGCGTTATCTGCACCGGTTACCTTTAATAGCGATACAAAGGTAGATCGCTCAGCATTACTCGCTGCTGTAAAAGATATTACGCTCGATACTGCAAGTATGACGGTTAAATACTCGCGAAGCGCCAGTAGCGCCGAACACAAACCAAATACAAGACCAAAACCAAATGAGCAACCAAAGCCTGATAAATCATATTTAACCGCTAACGTAAAATCACCTCGTTGCGATGCTATTACACAATCAGTGAGTAATGCAGGGTTTAATAAAAGCGTATCTGTTACGTGCGATGAACAATATGCTTATATTGCCTCATCTACTTATCCTGATCATGAAGTAATGACTGGTATTACAGGTACTAACGAGCAAATACCCGTTCCAGCTAAAGACTACGTAGCACCTATAAAGCTAAACCCGAAAAAAGCAAAAACAATAACAACAATTGATGCAGCCGTAGGTGTTGCCGTTAATGGCGTACCAATATACGACTATTCTTCGCAAGGTGAGTTGGACGTAAATAGCTACGATGAAAAACACGACACGTTAGCACTCGGACAGTTAGATATATGTGGCGGACACGCAGGGCGAGGTGATGACTACCATTATCATGTATCGCCAACGTGTATGATTGACACAATGAAAAACCAAACAAGCGATGGCATTATTGGTTGGGCTTACGATGGTTACCCGCTGTATGGCAGTAAAAACCCAGACGGCAGTGCAATTGCCAAAGGTGACCTTGATGTATGTAACGGGCAAGCCGACGACACATTTGGCTATCGCTACCAAACATCAGCTACGCCGCCGTATATTATTCAGTGCTTAGTTGGTGAAGTAGATACCGCAAAATTACCAAGAGTTGCACCACTTAGTGGCGATACTCAAGGTATAAGAGCCGACTTGCGCCCGCCACAAGGAGGCGTTGAAAACCTAACGCACACAATCTCTGAAAACGGCAGCCGTACAATGAGCTACTCATACAAAGGCGAGAACTACTTTATAACCTACAGCCCTGCATCACAGGGAAAATACTGCTATAGCTTTAAACAAAAAACCATCAGTAATGGTGGCAAAGTTCAAACAGGGACATTTTGTAGAGGTCCGCAACCAAATCACCTTACTCCAACAGTCACTAAGCAAAATACAAATCCTGCCATTACGGGCAAGCATAACTTAAAGCTAGAAGCATGGGCTGATAACTGGTTTACAGCCTACATAGGCGAGCAGTTACTTGTTGAAGATTCTGTGCCTATAACCACAGAGCGTTCATTTAATGCCGAAAGTATTACGTTTTCTGCAAACTACCCTATTGAGCTTAATTTAATAATTAAAGACTTTAAGCAAAACGACACTGGGCTTGAATACATCGGCGCTAAAAATCAGCAAATGGGTGATGGCGGTTTTATTATGCAGCTTACCGACACCGATACAAATAAAGTAGTTGCCGTAAGCGATAAAAGCTTTAAATGCGAAATACTTCACAAAGCGCCGCTCAACAAATTATGCGAAAGCGAATCAAACCCAGTTGCGGGCGAAGGCGTTTGTACGTTTATGTCAAAAGAAGCACCAACTAACTGGCTGCAAAGTAACTTTGACGATACCAATTGGGCTAATGCAGTAGAGCACAACTTTGCCGATGTAGGACCAAAAGACGGTTACGACGACATTAACTGGGATGAAAACGCAAAATTCATATGGGGCGAAGACTTAGAAACCGACAACACCCTTATTTGTAAAGCAATTATTGAGCAACCTCAATAAACAAAAAGGTCAACCGCCTCAATAAAAGGTAGTAATTATGTATTTTTTAAAAAAATCAAAATGGCTAATGCTAGCGTGTATTTTAACAAGTATGAGCGCTCAAGTGAGCGCCCATGTATTAAAAAACACAACAGCCCAAGTAATTTTAAGAGACGGGCAAATTGAGGTTAAAGTATTAACTAATGCTGAGCATTTAATTTCAGCGCTGCAAAGCGAGCAAGCATGGCTTATGGGCGATATTGATAAGCTTATGCCTACAAACTTAAGTGCAGAGCAACAGGAAGAGTTTGTAAAAAATGCACTTAAACAAAAAACGAGCTTACGTGTAAATCAGCAAGTTATCGTGTTTGAACGCGTCGCTTTTACCACCAGCAACAACAACGAAGCGCACGACCTAGAAATTGTTTTTCAAGCGAAGCACACATTTACAACAGTAGATGAGCTTGCCATATCGTTCCCTAAAAGTTTAGGTGCAGTACACGCAAGCTTTGTAAAACCACAATATAAGTTACTGGGTGCTGGCGATACCGCAAAAATAAAGTTCTAGTCCAAATATCAACATATCTAAAAAGCTTACTTAAAAAGGATTTTAGTAAGCAACTCCCCAAATACGCTAATTGTAGGCACATAATCAATATGCAATACTGCTTGGTACGTTAACACATGATTTTTACTATTTGCCAATCAGTGAAATTAATACATAAATTCTTTTTAGCTTTTTTTATCACTAATATCGCCCTTGTTGGGCTTATGTTTGTGTTTATATACATGACCTTTTCGTCAGGGTTTAACGACTTTGTTGAACAAGAAGAAACAAAGCATGTCGCAATGGTTAAGCAGCAACTTATTGAGCTTTATAGCGAATTAGGCAGTTGGCAACCTATTACGCAAAACACGCAATTATGGCGCTCTATTGTAGAGCCGCAAAAAAAGCCAGGTGAACCTAAAACTAATAAACACACAAGCACCCCACCCAAACCAAATAGTAGTAAAGCAACGCCCTCTTTATTGTGGGTACACTTACCTGCGGGTTCCCTTAAAACAGGGCAACGTATAAGTTTATATGATCAAAATAAAAAAGTTGTTGTTGGTAGAGCGAATTTAAACGACAACCCACATATAGAGCCAATTTTATTAAACAATAACGTTATAGGCTGGATAGGTTTAGTACCTTCAAAACTTGTGCAAAGTAGCCCAGCAAAAGCATTTTTAGCAGCGCAATTTCATAACTATTTTATGATCACGTTACTCGTTATTGTGCTCGCATTTATTATGGCTATTGTGTTATCTCGCCATTTAATAAAACCAATAAAGCAAATAGTGACTGGCACCGATGAGTTAACAAAAGGAAATTTTGCCAGCAGAATAATCCCCTCTAGTAAAGATGAGCTAGGTACTCTATCCAACAATTTTAACGCCTTAGCCCACACGCTTGAACAAAACCAACAAATGCGGTTTCAATGGGTGTCAGACACATCCCACGAATTAAGAACCCCACTTACCGTACTACGCTCGCATTTACTAGCCGTACAAGATGGCGTATTTACAGCCGACACAAAGCGCATTAATTTACTCATAAACCAAGTAGATAACTTAAGTCACGTTGTTGACGACCTAGCCCAGCTAGCACAAACAGATAGCGTTAATTTAACCTATAACAATGCGCGCACTGATTTAATAAGCATTTTTGAGCAATCAATTGAAAACTACACCGCTCGCTTTAAAGAGCGTCAATTAAATGTAGATAGCAAAAGCTTAGCCAAAGCCAGTAAATGTATAATAAATGGCGATAAAGAACGCCTTGTGCAATTATTTTCAAACCTGTTAGAAAATACCTGCAAATACACGCATAAAGGTGGGCAAGTAATAATACTTGCCAACAAAACACCCAATAACATTGAGCTTATTTTACAAGACTCCGCCCCAAGTGTTTTACCAAACGACTTACAAAAATTGTTTGAGCGTTTTTATCGCGTTGAAAAATCTCGAAGCCGAGAGCACGGCGGTTCGGGCTTAGGGCTTGCACTTTGCAAACAAATAGTAGAGGCACATGGCGGTCAAATATCGTTGCACAACTCACCACTTGGTGGGCTAGAAGTTAAAATAACGCTGACACTTTTAGGTTAAAATAATGGCATCACAAAAAATACTTATCGTTGAAGACGAAGAAAACATTGCCGAGGTACTTATTGCCTACGCTAAGCAACAAAATTACGAAACTGAGCACTTTAATAATGGCAAAGGTGTAGTTAGTTTTGTAAAACAAAACGCAGTAGATTTAATACTTCTTGATTTAATGCTGCCAGATGTTGATGGCATAGAGCTATGTAAGCAAATAAGAGCCTTTTCAAGTGTGCCTAT
The DNA here is from genome assembly GCF_014163785.1 of Pseudoalteromonas sp. SR43-7. Lineage (NCBI taxonomy): Bacteria > Pseudomonadati > Pseudomonadota > Gammaproteobacteria > Alteromonadales > Pseudoalteromonadaceae > Pseudoalteromonas > Pseudoalteromonas sp. SR43-7. Next base: position 29,255 of record NZ_JACJDY010000029.1, read on the forward strand.
TATTATGCTTACCGCAAAAAGTGAAGAAATAGACCGCTTGCAGGGTTTAGAGATCGGCGCCGATGACTACATATGCAAACCCTTCAGCCCCAAAGAAGTTATAGCACGCATAAAAGCCGTACTAAGAAGGACCAGCCAGCCTAAAACCAACATCATCAATCATAATAATTTTCAATTACACAAAGACGATTACGAAGCCCGCCTAAACGGCAAAAGCATTGGCTTTACCGCCGTCGAGTTTAAAATATTTTTATTATTTATAAGCCACGTAGGGCGTGTTTTTACCCGCGAAGATATTATTAATAACGTATACAGCGACACAATCGACATATCCGATCGAAACATAGATACACACATTAAAAATATACGAAAAAAGATTAACGACATTCAAGCAGGACTAAACCCAATAGCAGCGGTTTATAGTGTGGGTTATAAGTTTAAATAATAGGTTTACTTATTCAAATAAAGCTAACATGACGCAAAAGCGCGATATAAATCGCGCTTTTATTTTAATCACTAACCTGAACACTCATAACTAAAGATTAACAGCTGAGCAGTCGTTGGGTTTCGTTTCACTCAGCCCAACCTACGTAAATAGACTTAAAGCCCTAGGCCTGCCATAAAATCATCATCGCCATCATCTTGTTCTACTGCTTTAGATGATTTTTCTTTGTCCGCTTTTTTACGTGCTTCGTTTTCAATTATGTCATCTGGGTCGAGTGCTTCTGCAATATCAAAGTCGTGTAATTTAATGAACTCTGTTTTATCCATCGCTAATTCCAAGTAAAAAATATTTTGCTTACTTGTGGTGAATGTTACGCGTCGGGCTTGCGGGCGATCCATTGTGGTATCTACCGATATTTGAACTTGCTTATTTATTGCCATCATTTTTGGCTGGTTTTGCGTAATAGAGGTATGCAATTGCTCACGCACTTTAGACGTAAAGTCGCCAACAATTTGATTCATCAACTCGCCTAGTACGTTTGATACGTCGTCTGATAAATGGCTATGCGCTATTTCATCTTCTGGCATTCCCATATTGCGCATGTAATCGCCATAAATTTCCATCGCCGCTTGCGAGGTAAAGTTGGTAATTACGAGCCCTGTAAAACCGCCGTCAAATAAAACAAAGCAACCAATATCTGGTCGCATACATGTACGTGTTATTTTTTGCACCATGGCTGAGTAGCTAATACCATTACCGCTGGCTGATGTGAGTACACCTGTCACTGAATGACAAAGGGTTGCTAATATATCGTCTGTGCTGATGACCTTACTTTTGCTCATTTAATCTTCTCTTTTGTACTTATTATTCATAATTCTAGTCAAGCTACTGAATTTATCACTGACTATCCAGTATAAAATGTTAAAATAGCGCCATTATTTACAAAGAGACTGCCTTCGTGACCATAAAAGACAGTATTTATGCCTCTGAGCAACAAGTAAAAGATTTTAGCTTTGATCAAAATGTAGTCGAAGTTTTTCCAGATATGATTCAGCGCTCTGTGCCTGGCTACGCAACTATTGTCAGTACAATGGGTAAACTTGCGGGTGAGTACGCACAAAGTAACTCAAATCTTTATGATTTAGGCTGCTCTTTGGGCGCAGTAACACTAAGTATGCGTCGTAATATTCGCACTGATAATTGCCACATTATTGCAGTAGATAACTCACAAGCCATGGTTGAGCGTTGTAAAATGCATTTACAAGGTTTTAAATCGGACGTGCCGGTTACTGTTACTTTGGGCGATATTAACGAGCTTGAAATTCAAAACGCATCGGTTGTGGCAATGAACTTTACGCTGCAGTTTATTCCACACGCACAGCGCCAAGCCGTACTTGAGAAAATATACGCTAATTTAAAACCTGGTGGTGTATTGCTGCTAAGCGAAAAAATTAAAGCCGAAAACGAGCAATGCGATAACCTATTAATTGATTTGCACCACGACTTTAAACGTCACAATGGCTACTCGGAGCTTGAAATAAGCCAAAAACGTACCGCCATCGAAAACGTTATGCGCCCAGATACACTAAGCGCTCACTTTACTCGCTTACAAGATATTGGTTTTAGCCAAACTCAAGTGTGGTATCAATGTTTTAATTTTTGCTCAATGGTAGCAATTAAATAAAGAGAGTCATCCATGTCTCAATGGTTTAACCAATTTTACGCATCTATCGCACAAAGCCCACTTAGTCACTGGCTAGAAACCCTCCCTGCTCAATTAAAACATTGGCAAAACGAGGCTAGCCATGGTGATTTGCCTAAATGGCAAAAAGTACTTAAAAACTTGCCTGAGGTGGCAACTTCCCATGTTGATATTTCTACTAAGGTAGAAATTGGCGCCCCAGGAGAGATGAGTGATGGCGAGCAAAAGCAAGCCATGCATTTATTAAAACGCATGATGCCATGGCGCAAAGGCCCATTTAGTGTGCACGGTATTGAAATAGATACAGAGTGGCGCAGTGATTGGAAGTGGGACCGCCTGCTTCCTCATATTGAGCCACTAAAAGGCCGCACTGTTTTAGATATTGGTTGTGGCTCAGGGTATCATTTATGGCGTATGCGCGGTGAAGGCGCAGAGTTTGTCGTGGGTATTGATCCATCTGATTTATTTTTATGTCAGTTTCAGGCAATTAAACACTACAACCCAGATGAAAACGTACATTTACTGCCACTAGGCGTTGAAGCATTACCCGAGCTTAAAGCGTTTGATACTGTTTTTTCGATGGGCGTACTTTATCATCGTCGCTCACCTATCGACTTTTTAGCGCAGTTAAAAGCGCAGCTTCGCCCAGGCGGCGAACTCGTACTTGAAACCCTAGTAATTGAAGGCGACGAAAACACGGTATTAGTCCCTACCGACCGCTACGCTAAAATGCGCAACGTTTGGTTTATTCCAAGTACTGCAGCATTAAAGCTGTGGATGGAACGTGTTGGCTTTAAAGATGTGCAAATAAAAGATTGCGCTATTACCACACTTGAAGAGCAACGCAAAACCGACTGGATGGAAAACGAATCGTTAATCGACTTTTTAGATCCAAACGATACAAGTAAAACAATTGAAGGCTACCCTGCTCCACTTCGAGCCATATTAACCGCAAAAGCATAGCTGTTAATTTAACGCCTTTAATACTAAAAAAACGCCTACGGGCGTTTTTTTGTTTATTTAAACAACAAACAGCGGACAAGTGTCCTTGTTAATTATTTCAAAATTACATTTACGCTAGCCGCGACCTTGCAATTGTTGTAAAATACGCGCGTTTCTAAGCAACCCAAAACAACTATTTTGAGGAAAACCTGTGAGCGAACAAAAACAGTCTCTAAGCTATAAAGACGCGGGCGTAGATATCGACGCTGGTAATGCACTTGTTGAGCGTATTAAAGGCGTAGTTAAAAAAACTCGTCGTCCTGAAGTAATGGGCGGAATTGGTGGTTTTGGCGCACTTTGCGAAATTCCTGAAGGCTACAAGCAACCAGTATTAGTTGCAGGCACAGATGGCGTTGGTACTAAACTACGTTTAGCAATTGACTTAAAAAAACACGATACGGTTGGTATTGATTTAGTTGCAATGTGTGTGAACGACTTAATTGTTCAAGGTGCTGAACCCCTGTTTTTTCTAGATTATTATGCAACTGGTAAACTAGATGTAGACACAGCAGCTGACGTAGTTACAGGTATTGGCAAAGGTTGTGAAATTTCAGGTTGTGCCCTAATTGGTGGCGAAACAGCTGAAATGCCTGGTATGTATGATGGTGAAGACTACGACATGGCAGGCTTTTGTACAGGCGTTGTAGAAAAATCAAAAATTATTGATGGCACAAAAGTAGCAGCAGGCGATCAGCTTATTGCACTTGCATCAAGCGGTCCTCATTCAAATGGCTTCTCTTTAATTCGTAAAGTACTTGAAGTGTCAAAAGCTGATACCAGCGCTGACTTTGAAGGTAAAACATTAGGCGAAACTCTACTTGAGCCTACGCGTATTTACGTAAAACCTTTACTTGAGTTATTCAAAAACGTTGACGTACATGCGCTTTCGCATATTACTGGCGGCGGTTTTTGGGAAAACATTCCACGCGTATTACCCGCTTCAGCAAAAGCTGTAGTTAAAGGTGATAGCTGGCAGTGGCCACCAATTTTTAATTGGTTACAAGAAAACGGCAACATTACTACACACGAAATGTACCGTACATTTAACTGTGGTGTAGGCATGGTTTTAGTAGTCCCTGCAGACAAACTTGAGCAAAGCTTAACAATGCTAAAAGACTTGGGCGAAAATGCATGGCACCTTGGTGAAATTCAAGATGCAGCAGCTGGCGAAGAGCAAGTTGAAATTGTAGGTGGTGCTAAGTAATGGCACCGACTCGTCTGGTAGTTTTAATCTCAGGTAGTGGCTCTAATTTACAAGCCATCATAGATGCCTGCGAACGTGGCGAGATAAACGGGCATATAGCGGCTGTTATTAGTAATAAAGCAGACGCTTATGGCCTAGAGCGTGCAAAACAAGCAGGTATTGCTACAAAAGTGCTCAGTCATAAAGATTTTGACTCGCGCGAAGCGTACGATGCGCAATTAATGAACGTTATCGACTCTTTTATGCCAAATCTAGTTGTATTAGCTGGGTTTATGCGTATTCTTACTCCTGGCTTAGTGCAAAAATATGTTGGAAAAATGTTGAACATTCATCCATCTTTGTTGCCTAAGTATCAGGGGCTGAATACCCACCAAAGAGCAATTGATGCAAAAGACGATGTTCATGGCGTAAGTGTTCACTTTGTTACTGAAGAATTAGACGGCGGTCCCGTTATTCTTCAGGCGCAAATACCTGTACTCAAGGATGATACAGCAGAAACATTAGCAAAACGCGTGCATGAGCAAGAGCATATAATTTATCCTTTGGTGGTCAAGTGGTTCAGTGAACACAGACTTACTATGGAAGCAGATTATGCAGTTCTTGACAAAAAACAACTTCCTGCACACGGCGCGCACTACCCACAATAAAAAAATAAGTGCCCTGTTGTTATGTGCGGGCGCTTTACTTCCAACTAGCCTAATTGCAGGCGAATTGACCCAGTATCAAGCTAATTACGATATTTTACGCAAAGGTAAAAATCATGGTGAGGCTGTTCGTGAGCTCAAAAAAACGGGCGACGATACTTATGAACTTACATACCACAGCAATATTGAGTGGATGATTTTCTCTGACTCTCGTGAAGAAACATCAAAGTTTACCTTTAAAGATGGCAAGGTTACCCCGCATCATTACAACATGATTCGTACAGGGACAGGCCCAGATAAAGATTACAAAATTGATTTTGATACAACAAACAAAGTAGTGACTAGCAGCGCTAGTGAATACCCACTTAAATGCGAATGGACTGATGAATTTCAGGATGCTATTTCGTACCAAGTGCAAGTGCGCGAAGGATTGAAAAAAGGCGAAACAAGCTTTTCATTCCCCCTTATAGATAAAAAAGGTAACCGCCGCGACTACAACTTTGAAGTATCTGGCACCGAGATGATTTCATTGCCTATCGGTAATGTAGAAGCTATTAAAGTAAAGCGTTTATACGATAACGATAAACGCCAAGCAATTGCATGGTTTGCGCCAGAAATGGATTACATGCTGGTACGTATGTGGAAAGGCGAAAAAGGTATGGAGCAGTTTGAAGTTCAAATGAATTCATTTACTGTTACTGCGCCTACAGCTGTTGCGCCTGTAACAGCACAACAACCTCAAGAAGCTAACTAAATTTAATTAAACCAAAGTTAAGTTAAGTTAGTATTTAAAATAGGTGGGCTAAATTAGCTCACCCATTTTAAACAATGCAAATTCCCCCGGCTCCATTTTTTGCCAGCGCTCATCATTCGTCAAAGGCCTTGTAGCTATAACTGTTACTACATCGTTTGGTGTGGTCTCTTGTTGAAAATCAACCACCATGTCGGCATCAATCAACGTTGCTTTACCAAATGGCGCACGGCGCGTTATGTAATGTAAGTTATTAGTGCAATACGCTAAAACAAACACCCCATCGGTCAATAACATATTAAACACCCCTTTTTCACGCAGAGTTTGCGAAAGCTTAGCCGCGTATCTAAAAACCGACGCCATATTACTTGGACGCTTTGGGTATTTTTCACGAATTTTATCAAGTAACCAACAAAAAGCGAGTTCGCTATCGGTGTTGCCTACTGGGCGATAGTACTGCGGTTTTAAATCATGATAATTAGATAGCTGCCCGTTATGAGCGTAAGTAAGCTCGCGCCCCCATAACTCTCGCGTAAAAGGATGAGTATTTTCAAGGCATACTCTCCCGCGGTTACCTTGGCGAATATGGCTAATAACCGAGACACTTTTAATGGGGTATGCTTTGACGAGCTTTGCAATTTCAGATTGATAACTCGGCTCAGGATCTTTAAAGGTTCTACAGCCTTTACCTTCGTAAAATGTAATACCCCAACCATCTTTATGTGGTCCCGTGTTTCCGCCACGCTCTAAAAGGCCTGAAAAACTAAAACAAATATCGGTAGGCACATTGGCTGACATGCCAAGTAATTCACACATTAATAAAATAACCCTTAAAAACCATACATTAAAATAAATAGCGTTATATTTGTGTATTAAGCGTACACTAATTTGCAGCCCGCTATAACGGCTATACTTACTTAAAAAGTGTCATTTTGCTATTAGATTTATTTATTTTTACGTTAACACTACTTACGGCTAATGCTTTGACTATACGATAGTTATTGAGTGTTCCTCTGCCGGGTAATTAAATATCGTATTTAAGTTACTTTCTACTACAATTTAACATCGTTATGTACTTGAAAATTACTGTTACTAGCGCTACTCTAAGCGAGGTGGTCTGACCTCTATTAAGGAATAAAAATGACACTCATATTTACACTGGTTCTAATCGCGTTGCTTTGCACTGCGGTTTACCACAGAGCAAGTTGGAACACAGCACTTGGTGTTTCGGCTATAACTTTATTAATTGGTACCTTTGCGGGTGCTTTTGGTTTAATTAGCTGGTTGATCTTTTTGATCATCGCGGTTCCTCTTTCTGTTACTGGCCTTCGTCAGCAATATATCATCAAGCCTATTTTTGCTACGTTTAAAAAAGTAACGCCAAGCATGTCTGATACTGAAAAATCAGCTATTGATGCCGGTACGACGTGGTGGGAAGCTGACTTATTTTGCGGTAACCCAGATTGGAAAAAACTTCACCAATACCCAGTTCCTAAACTTACTATTGAAGAGCAAGCCTTTGTTGATGGCCCTGTTGAAGTAGTATGTAGCATGTTGGACGATTGGGAAGCAACGCACGAACTAACCGACCTTCCTCAAGATGTATGGCAGTATCTAAAAGATAATAAATTTTTTGCCATGATCATCAAAAAAGAATACGGCGGTTTAGAGTTTTCTGCATTTGCACAGTCTTGTGTACTTCAAAAACTAACAAGTAAATCAACATTACTTTCGTCAATTGTTGGTGTACCAAACTCTTTAGGCCCAGGTGAATTATTACAACACTATGGTACAAAAGAGCAAAAAGATCATTACTTACCGCGCCTAGCGAGCGGTCAAGAAATTCCATGTTTTGCATTAACTTCGCCAGAAGCGGGTTCTGATGCAAGCTCAATTCCAGACTACGGTGTGGTATGTAAAGGGCAATGGAATGGTGAAGAGGTTGTGGGTGTTAGTTTAACGTGGAATAAGCGTTACATTACACTTGCCCCAGTGGCTACCGTACTTGGTCTTGCGTTTAAGTTACAAGATCCAGATGGGCTAATTGGCGACAATAAAGAGCCAGGCATCACCTGTGCACTTATTCCAACGGACACTCCTGGAGTTGAAATTGGTCGTCGACATTTCCCGCTTAACGTACCATTTCAAAATGGTCCTACTCGCGGTAAAGATATTTTCGTACCACTTGATTATATTATTGGTGGTCCAGATATGGCTGGTCAAGGCTGGCGCATGCTGGTTGAGTGTTTATCGGTTGGTCGTGCAATTACATTGCCGTCAAATTCTGCCGGTGGCATTAAAATGATTGCCGTTGCAACGGGTGCGTATAGCCGCATTCGTCGTCAGTTCCGTTTACCTATTGGTAAAATGGAAGGTGTTGAAGAGTCACTAGCAAAACTTGCTGGTTACGCTTACAGCTCTGATGCTGCGGTTAGTATGTCTACGGGTGCGGTTGATTTAGGCGAAAAGCCATCGGTAGTTTCTGCCATTATTAAATACCACCTGACAGAGCAAATGCGTGATGCAACTATTCATGCAATGGATGTACTTGGCGGTAAGGGCATCATGCTTGGGCCAAATAACTATTTAGGTCGTGGCTATCAAGGGGCACCTATTGCCATTACCGTTGAAGGTGCAAACATCTTGACCCGTAATATGATTATTTATGGTCAAGGTGCAATTCGCTGTCATCCATTTGTACTTACCGAGCTAGGTGCGTGCGAAATTGAAGACCGCGAAGAAGCGCTTAACGTATTTGATAAAGCGCTAATGGGTCACATTGGTTTTACTATGTCGAATCTTGTACGTACTAAATGGCTTGCACTTACCGGCGCTCGTTTTACAAGTGTGCCGTACAACGACGAAACCGCTGAATTTTACCGTATAGCGTCACGCTTTAGTGCATCACTTGCTCTTATGTCAGACATTAGCATGGCAGTATTTGGTGGTTCACTAAAACGTAAAGAACGTATTTCAGCACGTTTAGGTGACTTACTTAGTTACTTATACTTAGTGTCTGCAACGCTTAAGCGTTACAACGACGAAGGCCGTAAAAAAGAAGATTTTGCTCTAGTAAAATGGAGTTGCCAAGATCACCTCTACCATTGCCAACGTGCACTTGCTGATTTAATTAATAACATGCCTTCGGCTCCACTACGTGGTGTTTTAAAAGTATTGTTATTCCCGTTTGGTCGCCCGGTTCGTAAACCAACTGACCAACTTGAGCATAAACTTGCGCAACTACTACAAGTACCTAGCGAAACGCGTAACCGTTTAGCAAGCTACGTATACTTAAAAAATGAGCCGCTTAACCTTGTAGGTCGTCAAGAGCAAACGCTTAAAGACATCCTAGACGTTGAGCCATTATTTGAAAGAGTATGTAAAGAGAAAGGCCTTAAACTGCCATTCTTCCAGCTTGATAAGGTAGCGCAAATGGGGCTTGAAGCAGGCATATTAAGCCAAGCAGAGGCTGATAAACTAGCTGCTGTTGAGCAATCTCGTTTAGATGTTATTAACGTTGATGACTTTGACCCTGCGGACTTACTTGCAGGCAAAGCCGCACGTAATAGCGTTAAAAAAGAAGCTGATGCTGCTTAACTAAGCTAAGCATTTACAGACCAAAAGCCAGCATATAACGTGCTGGCTTTTTTGTGCACAATAAAAAGTTTTAACAACGTGATGGAGTAGTTTAATTCGTTAGATTGTTTAAATAATTATACAGCTTGGTATAACATGCAGCTCTGACATCTAACCAACCCTAAAAGCTCTGTATTGATTAAATACCCTTAATTCATCTCTATACTCCTGTAAAAACTTAAACCCTCTCAAGAGCTCTACAAGTACAACACTATAAAGTTAATGACTATACCAATTAGCAATAATACTTAGAGCCTGCCTAGCAGTGTTAAAAGTCTCTGATATACGACTGCATGGATGCAGGAGATAGAGCAATGAAGGATCATTTGCCGAAAACAACTAAATAACGAATTATTCCTTATTATCGACATGCTTTTCTTACATCAAAATAGATTACTTAATTAAGCGAACTGGGGTTAAACCTGGCGTTAAGTTAACTGCGGTAAAAGTTTCAAAGTTACGAAAGAAGGGATACAGCGCAATGCACAAGCACTTAACCAGAGCATCGGCAGATTGATATAGGTATTGATACGGATAATAAGGAATATTAGCAGGTTCGTGCAAGTAATGTGTTTGATAGCTGATAGCTGATAGCTGATAGCCAAAGAATGTTTTACTAAATTATTTAATCAAGGATTTTATAAGCTTGTTATTGAGGAAATAACAAGTGGCGGAGTGGACGGGACTCGAACCCGCGACCCCCGGCGTGACAGGCCGGTATTCTAACCAACTGAACTACCACTCCGCAGTGGTATGTGCATGGGGTAATGCACTTACTAATTTTAATCATGATATCAAATGGCGGAGTGGACGGGACTCGAACCCGCGACCCCCGGCGTGACAGGCCGGTATTCTAACCAACTGAACTACCACTCCGCAGAGATATCATTATACTTGTTATTACTTAATTTGTTGGCGGAGTGGACGGGACTCGAACCCGCGACCCCCGGCGTGACAGGCCGGTATTCTAACCAACTGAACTACCACTCCAGCATACAAATTTTGTAATATAACATTGTTTAAATAGTTGGCGGAGTGGACGGGACTCGAACCCGCGACCCCCGGCGTGACAGGCCGGTATTCTAACCAACTGAACTACCACTCCAGCGCATATTTAAACTGTTATTTTTTCTTATTGGCGGAGTGGACGGGACTCGAACCCGCGACCCCCGGCGTGACAGGCCGGTATTCTAACCAACTGAACTACCACTCCATAATAAGAATATGTTTTACAACCATACGTTGTGTAAGTGTTGGCGGAGTGGACGGGACTCGAACCCGCGACCCCCGGCGTGACAGGCCGGTATTCTAACCAACTGAACTACCACTCCAGCTTTTACTTACAAGTTTTACGAAAATGGCGGAGTGGACGGGACTCGAACCCGCGACCCCCGGCGTGACAGGCCGGTATTCTAACCAACTGAACTACCACTCCATATTTTCGTTGCTGTTTAGGTCTCCCTGACAGCGGCGTGAATAATACGAACCAACCCCTATTTCGTCAAGGGCTTTTTTGTTTTTTTATAGGTTTTTTAGTCATCTGTCATCGAAAGGTTTAAAATTTCACCTGATCTGTCATTTTTTGAGCCATTTTTACCGACTTGATTTTTTTCTGTGTCGGCAACATCACCTTCACTTATTTTCTTTTTCTTTAAAAAAGGCAGCTTCACTTTAAATTTAATCGGTTTTTTCTGAACAAAGATACGAATTAACAACCATCCAAGTAATAAAATAAGCGTATTGCAGCCTACAATTAAACTAATAATCGTCGATGTGGCCTTTTTTTCTTCAGCAGGTTCACTCTCAATCATTTTATCTGGTGTAATAATCGTTGCCGGATCAATTTCGGGCACCGCTTCTATGGGTCGTTCTATCTCAAATTTATACGTTGGCAGCGTTGCCATAAATTCACGACCATTAATATTAGTGCCAAAAACAGACAGTTCAACACTATATCTACCCCAATCATAATTTTTAACACTAAGCTGACGTGAGTCTTTAGCTGCAGCATCTATGGTAAACATCTGCTCTTCGTTATTGGGATAGTATATTTTTCCCTGGATGATGACTGTCTCTGGCTTAACGATACTTGGGTCTATATTTATAGTTAACAGATGCTCGTCTGTGTCTTGCTCTGCTAACGTGACTTCGGTTACAAAAGGTGGTTCGTGCACTTCTATTGTATTTTGCACAATGCGACGCTGCAGCAGAGGTGTTGCCACGTAAAGCTCTGGTGTCCATTCACCCGCAGGAAAATCTAAAGTAAACTCGCCGGTAAACACACCATCTTTAGGGCGCTCATCAAACCCACGTCCATCGTCTTTAAATTCCGCTACCTCTTGAATGCCTGCGCCAAAGTTAGCAAAGTTTTCATTGTTGGTACTTACAAAGTCAACATTAAGGCTCACAACATCCCTAAATAGGTTTGTGTTAATTGGCTCACCGTCGTTTAGTATTTTCCCGGTGATTTTTATTGTCTCCCCCCTAAACAGCATTGAAGGAAGAGGCTCTGCTTCAAGAGATATTTCGCCTAATACAACTATTCTGCTATCGGGCAAAATACTGCCTATTACTTGCCAAGGACCTGCCATAGGTTTTTTTATGGTAACTAAATCGTAGCTGAGTTCGTCAAACCAATCTAAGTTAGGGTTTTTAACTGAGTCAGTAGCAAAGTACTTACTGCCATCGGGCCGCACTAAAATAACAGCAGGTGCACCTGATTTTCTAAAAAACAGCAGTGTTATTTCATCTATTTTGCTATCTATGCGAAAACGATTATCAAGTAAAGGGATCTCATTTTGATGCCCATCGCGCTTGAGCACTTCTACTTGTTTTACGCCATATGCATTGCCAGTAAATAAACTAGCGGCACATAACGCTGTTACAAAATACATCGTTTTCATTAAATCGCCTTATTCAGCGCGCCATATACATTGGCCGCCTTCTTTGTTTACAAGATCTAATCGTGCTTCGTGTGCGCTTTGCTCAGCGTCGCTTGCTCGCAGAACAACTAATGGGGCTCTATCACTATTTAAACGCTTTATACCGCCTTTCTGTTGCTCGCTGCCGTCATCTTTGTTTTGATTCAAATTCAGCTTTGTTTGTCCACCCGTCATGGCAAGGTAAACATCGGCTAAAATTTCAGAATCCAGTAGCGCGCCGTGAAGTGTTCGCTTTGCGTTATCTACATCGTAACGACGACATAATGCATCAAGATTGTTCTTTTGACCTGGATGCAAGTCACGCGCCATTTTAAGCGTGTCGAGAACTTGACAAAAAGTCTCTGTTTTAGGATAGCCCTGATTAAGTAGTGCAAATTCATTATCCATATGACCAACATCGAACGGTGCGTTATGAATAACTAACTCAGCCCCTTCAATATAGTCGAAAAACTCTTGGGCAATTTGATGAAATAACGGTTTATCACGTAAAAACTCGTTAGTAATACCGTGAACGTCGATTGCTTCTTCTTCACTTGGCCGTTGTGGGTTTATATAAACGTGAAAATTATTGCCTGTTAAACGGCGATTTACTAACTCCACACAACCAATTTCTATAATACGGTGCCCTTGTTTAGGGTCGATGCCGGTGGTTTCTGTATCTAAAACTATTTGTCTACGTGCCATATCGAATTTAGCCTGATTCTGGTATCTTTCTATAATCACTTTATTGTACATAAGATCAAGGTAAAACAGTGCAAAAAACCGTAGAGATTTACACCGATGGCTCATGTTTAGGTAATCCAGGCCCCGGCGGTTATGGTATTTTTATGATTTATAACGGCCACGAAAAAGAAATGAGCCAAGGTTATAAACTCACAACAAATAACCGAATGGAAATGCTCGCGGCTATTGTAGCCCTAGAATCACTCACTCGAGAATGCGAAGTAAACCTAACAACCGATAGCCAATATGTTAAGCAAGGCATTGAATCGTGGATCACTAACTGGAAAAAACGTGGCTGGTTAACATCAGCTAAAAAGCCGGTTAAAAACGTCGATTTATGGAAACGCTTAGATAAAGCCTGTAGCGAGCACAATGTAACTTGGAAGTGGGTTAAAGGGCATAGCGGCAATAAATACAACGAAATAGTTGACGATTTAGCCCGCGATGCCGCTGGCAGTAAAGATTTACTAGAAGATGTAGGCTACCAGCCTTAATTGTTATTTTTTTCATCGCAGCGCTTAAAGTGCTGCTTTGAGGTTTGCCTAAGCCCTGCTCCTTTTACTGGCGCAAACTGCGGCCTAGCATGCCACTTAGGTTTTATTGGCGTAAGTGGCGCAACTCTTTTTCGTGCCACCAGCATATAAACACTGCCCATTGGTTTTAAATACTGTTTTGCAAAAGTCCGCCAAAACTCAAATCTTGATAACCTGTTACCTCTTGCCAGTGATGAATAAATAAAACGTTCGTCACTTACAATTTCAAAACCCAATAAATTTAGCCAATCTTTAACCCTCGCAGGGGTAAAAAAGCGCCCCGTCCATGGTAATTTCTGACCACTAAAAGGCAGCATTTGTGCAAGCCCACACAAACTAAACGGGTTAAAACCAGTCACTAGTATATAACCACCCGGAATAAGCGTGCGATGTGCTTCTCGTAAAATGTGATGTGGGTCTGAATGATACTCTAAGCAGTGGCTTAGTATGCAGGCATCAATACTGTGCTCGTAAAATGGCAATTCATCTATGTCAGCAACTACCCCGGTGTAAGGCCCAGGCTCTGCAACACACACTTGGTGTTTAATCGTACTTATACTTGTGTTTAATTCGCCACTTAAATTACCCAACTTAAGCATATGATAGCCAAACATACGCGGTAGCCATTGCTCCATTTTACGTTCAATATCTGTGCGTAAATAATCCCCATGAGGAAACTGCTGCCACGACAGTGGTTTGGGTCCTTCTTGAAAACTAAGGGCTGGTTTCATTTTTTGAGCTCGTTATACTATGTGATAAGTGTCACTTTATAGAGCAATTTACCATGGTGCAAGTCAAAGCAATTAAAGCCTTTTCTGATAATTACATTTGGTGTTTAACTACCGATAACAGTAACCAAGCATGGGTAGTCGATCCAGGCCAAGCACATCCCGTATTAACGTACTTAGCTGAGCACAAACTAACGCTTGGTGGTATTTTAATTACGCATCATCACTACGACCACACTGATGGCGTAGCTGAATTAGTTGACGCCTATCCAGATATATCGGTTTATGGCCCTGCAAATAGTCCATTTAAAGGCGTCACTCACGCACTCACTGATGGACAAAGCATCAGTGTGCTTAATATTAACTTTACTATTTTAGCAACTCCTGGGCACACGCTTGATCATATTTGTTACACAAATGATGAACTTGCTTTTACAGGCGATACATTGTTTAGCGGTGGATGTGGGCGCTTATTTGAAGGCACGCCGGAGCAAATGTGGAAATCTTTTAATAAACTAAGAGAGCTGCCTGCAAGCTGTGTTGTGTATTGCACACACGAATACACGCAAGCTAATCTTGCCTTTGCCAAAGCAGTTGAACCACGCAATCCAGAACTCCTTGCGTACAGTAAAAAAGTAGATGAATTACGCAGTAATAATCAAATCTCATTACCTACTTCTATTGGACAAGAGCTAAAAATAAATCCATTTATGCGTAGCGATTTGCCAACCATTATAGAGTTAGTGCCCGAGAAATTTATCTCGGTTACAAAAAACAATGAACCTTGGGGAAACTTTGCGAGTCTGAGACAGTTCAAAGACAATTTTTAATGCAAAAACTAATACTTTAATATTTATTTTATTAGAATCATTAACTTAAGATATAGTGATGATTCTATTTCTGCGTTTTAAAATGTCATTAAGTGGCAATGTTAACTCATAGCAGGTAGTATTCGCCGAGTTTTTTACCCGATGTATTGGTATTTATGAATAAATCTCCCCTATTAGTAGCCTTGGCGTTAGCGCTAAGTGGTTGTCAAACACTGACAACTTTAGAGTCAGACTCTAAAGTTGCCACGCAAGCAAACCAACAACTCGAAGGCGCAAGTCCTAACGACATTAACAATGCATTGATGGTAAACGCACAATATCAGCAAATTGACCCTGATGAGCAAGAAGCTCCCGTGTTTGATGATGTGTGGGAGCGAATTCGCTACCAACTTTCTATCGAAATACCGCAAAACCGCCCTGTTGTTACTGAACGTAATTATTACGCTCGCCACCAAGCCTATTTAGATCGTATTTCTAAACGTGCAGAACCTTACTTACACTTTATTGTTGAAGAAGTAGAAAAGCGCGAAATGCCAATCGAAATTGCACTACTGCCTATTGTAGAAAGCGCATTTGACCCGTTTGGTTATTCTAATCGCAGCGCATCGGGCATTTGGCAGTTTATGCCTGCAACCGGTGAGCGATTCGATTTAAAACAAAACTGGTGGTACGACGGTCGTCGCGACATAGTGCAGTCGACTCGCGCAGCACTTGACTACTTATCGTATTTACATAAAACACTTGAAGGCGATTGGCTAAATGCGATTGCTGCTTATAATTCAGGTGAAGGGCGCTTGATGCGCGCAATTAAAAAGAATCGTAAAAAGCATTTACCTACCGATTTTTGGTCTCTTGATTTACCAAGCGAAACAACAGCCTACGTACCAAAGTTATTAGCACTTGCCGATTTATTAAAACGCTCAGATGATTTTAACGTTACATGGCAACCAGTAATTAATGCACAAGTGGTTGAAGTGGTTGATGTTGGCTCGCAAATAGATCTAGCACTTGCTGCTGATATGGCCGATATGACGCTTACTGAGCTATACAGATTAAACCCCGGTTTTAATCGCTGGGCAACTGATCCTAATGGCCCACATTCTTTATTACTGCCAGTAGATAAAGCAGAGCAATTTAGCCAAAAACTAGCAAACACTGATGTTAAAAACAGATTACGCTGGCAGCGTTATATTGTGGCTCGAGGCGACAGCTTATCAGTAATTGCCAAAAAATTTACAACGAGCTCAAGTGCAATCCGATCGCTTAATAAACTCAAATCAAATACGATTAAAGTAGGCCAAGAGTTACTAGTCCCGCTTACTGATGGCGCTATAAATAGCGAACATTTACCAAAGCAGATGCGTTTAGCTGCTAATAAAGCAACTCGCACAAAGCTTTCGCACACAGTTAAAAGTGGCGACACGTTATGGGACATTAGCCGCGAATATGACGTAACTATGGATGAGTTGGCTAAATGGAATAAGCTAAAGAAAAACTCTGTACTGCGCCTAAATCAAAAACTTACTGTGTATAAGTCAGCTAATAAACCACAAGCAACGGCAAGTACCAACCGTACTATTACATACAAAGTACGCCGTGGTGACTCACTTGCACGTATTGCGTCTAAGTTTAATCTAAGCGTTAACGAAATTATTAAGTGGAATAATTTAGCCGGTCAAAAATACTTACAACCTGGCCAAAAGCTAAAACTTAAAGTTGATGTCAGAAGTAGTTAATTTATAAAACTATATTAAAAGTAAAAAAGTAAAAAGGAGCGCATGCGCTAATGCCGATCAGTTAAGAAAATGACCGGTTGACCGATCCAAACGATCATGCAAAATCCGTAGTTAGGAAACTAACTACGGATTTTTTTGTGAATATAGAACAAGCACTGCAAGCAACACTTG